>CAJBKH010000190.1 GCA_903953615.1 uncultured Bacteroidota bacterium | reverse complement strand
TTTATTTTCACAATTGACATAAATAAAAACTATTGGATAATCGGGCAATTTGTGTTTAATTGCAGTGTTTTTAAGGGCAAAAAAAGATGAAGAATTTTATTTTATTTCTTAGTTTTATTTTACTAAGTGTGGGCATGAAAGCCCAAAATGATGAGCTTCTCAAATGGAATGTTTCTATAGGCGTAGGAGCTCCTAACATGTCAAGATATTCTAGTTTTATTAATAAAACATTTAAAACCAAACCCGATTATAGTATCACTGGCAAAGGACCTTTTCATTTAAAGGTAGAATACCGTCCGAATTGGTGGTTAGGCGTTGGTTTAAATGTGAACCACAGCAGTTATACCATTAATTACTCGCTAGATAATTACCGCAATTCCAATGGTGATATGGTGCCCAATTTAATTACTGTAAAAAATACGAGTACCGCCTTTAATGTTCGGGGCAACATACATTTGTTAAACCCAAAACATTATGGTCCGCAAGGCGATATTTATTGGGGGATAGGACTAGGTTTTAAGGCTGGTAAATTAAAAGTGGGGGCACAATATCCTGAAGCAACCCCATCGGTTTCATTTCCAAATTTATTGCCCATTGGTTTCGAAACCACCCTTGGTGTGAAATATTATTTCACCCCTAATATAGGCGCCTATGCAGAGTTGGGCTTTGCCAAATCGATTATACAAATTGGCGCAACGGCCGCTTTTTAAGCTTTTTTAATTTTATTTTCGATGGCTGTTGTAGAATAACCTGCAATAAAATCAATGGTTTCTACTTTACCACCATTTGATACAACCGTCTGATAACCTACGATTTTTTCAGGTTCGTAGTCAGAGCCTTTTACAAGCACATTTGGCACAATCGCTTCTATCAATTCAAAGGGTGTATCTTCATTAAATAAAATAACAGCCGACACACTTTCTAAAGCAGCAATCAGATAGGCCCTTGCCCCTTCATCTTGTATGGGTCTGCTTGGCGATTTGCCCAAACGCTTGACAGATTCATCGGTATTCACACCTACAATTAAGACATCGCCTTTGTCGGCAGCCTTTGCTAAATAATCGACATGCCCTTTGTGCAAAATATCAAAACAGCCATTGGTAAATACAATGCGCTGTCCCAATGCCTTTGCCGCTTTTACATAGGTTAGTAATTCGGCTTTTGATTTAATTTTATTTTGAATGGTAGCGTGATGTTGCATTAAACTTTCGTTCTATAAGCCATTGCCAAAAATGAAATGGTGCCTGCAATAATAATCATTAGTATATTACTAAAGAACAATACAATGCCAACAGCATTGGCTTGTATCAAGGGTAAACTGAAAATTTGGAATAAGCCAATCTCTACACTTTTAATGGTAGCAATACCTGCAGGTGCTGGAATAATAACCCCTAAGCTGGTAAATACAAGCGTACACAGACCGCCTGTAACACCCAAATGTGCAGTGAAATCAAAGGCTTGTAATACAAAGTAGGTCATCATCCAATAACAGAACCAGATACCAACTGTGTAAAGAATAAATTGTATTGGTTTTTGAACAGTGAATACACTTTTTAAGCCATCTGCAAAACCTTGAATGATGCTCGCAATTTTACCGCCACCACTGAATAATTTTTTGGATCTAAAAAGAAAAATAGCGCCAGCAATTAGCACTGTTAAGCCAATGATAATAGGTCCTTTTTTATCTGCTAATTTTGAAAGTACATTTTGGTCAATGTAATTGTATAAAAGATCGAATTCTAAAACCACAGCACTTGTAATCACAAGGGCTAGCATGATTAAGTCCAAGATGCGTTCGCTCACCACAGTACCTACTAAAACATTCACAGGTATCTTGTCTGTTTTGGCCATTAAGGCACAACGCGATACTTCGCCTGCTCTAGGTATGCCCAAGTTAACCAAATAACCACTCATGGTAGAATGGTAAGCATTGCTCAATTTGGTTTCATAGCCCATGGGCTTTAATAACAATTGCCATCTGAGGGCTCTTAACAAAACGGCCAATACGCCACCTAAAACAGAGATAATTACAAAGTGTATTTTAGCTGTTTGTATCGTTGTTTTAAATGCTTCGAAGTCGAAATTTTTCAAAATAAAATAAACAATCAATGCACCAACTGCTGCAAAGATTAAATACTTTATAATGTCTTTTTTACTCAAAGTTTGTTGAATTTATTTGGGAAAACCAACCATGGTTGGTGTTTTTTAGCTTCTTCAAATTCCATTAAAGCAAAACTAATGATGATAATTTCATCGCCAATCATGCCTCTGCGCGCTGCAGCACCGTTCAGTCCTATAATACCACTGCCGCGTTCTCCTTTAATAATATAAGTTTCAATGCGCTCGCCATTGGTGTTATTTACAATTAAAACTTTCTCATTTTCTATCATGTTGGCTGCCTCAAGCAAAGCCTCATCCACTGTAATACTGCCAATGTAGTTCAGTTCTGTAAAAGTAATTTTTACATTGTGTATCTTAGATTTTAAAACCTGTATCATCATAAATCAGCGGCAAAGGTAAAGAATTTGAAATGATAGTTCGGTAGCTGTCAACAATAAACCGTTTCATATAGGGTTAAATCCGATGAATATTTGATGGTTTATAAGCCATGCTAAAAGTGGAGGCAATTGGAAAAACAAAGGCTTTACTTTATGTTTGTCGACAAATACACCAGAATATGTGCTCGAAAAAAATATGTTTACTTTTTTTATTGTTCAGCGTTTTTATAGTTACCAATGCGCAAACCAAAAAGAAGGACATACCTGTTGCAGAAAGCGATTGTAGACCCATTATTGGCGAGCTGCAGGATAAACGCAATACTTTAAAATTACTGAATTTTTTTACCTATAAAAATGAAACTTGCCGCGCATTGGCCGTGCAAGCTTTTGGTTCGGTGCAAGATACCTTTGCGATACCAGCCCTCACACAAATACTTACATCAGATATTTCAACCGTTGTTAGAACCACGGCCGCCTATAGCCTTGGTCAATACCGCAAAAGCAGTTTGTGTTCTGACTTAATGAAAGCTTATGCCAATGAAAAGGCTTCAGTTGTCAAACGCACATTGCTCGAGGCCATTGGTAAATGTGCCACAGCCGAAGCCCTGCCGTTTTTTGAAAATGTAGAAATAGGAAATACTGATATTGAAATAGGACAAGGCTATGCAAAAGGTGTCTTTTTTGCAGCAAGAAAAAACTTTAAAAGCGATGCTTGTTTGGAAAAGGTTAGTAAAATGGCTTTTGCCACCAAAGATCCTTTCATGCTTTATATAGAAAATGTTTTAATGCGGACTAAAAATAAATTACCTGGTCCCTTGCCTTTGAGCAAACGCCCCATTGATGACAAAGCTTGTTACGATTCACTCAAACAATATGCTTCACCTTATCAAAAAGTAAAATGGTTAGAGAATTATTTACCTAGCAATGCGGTATATGATAGCATGGCATTTTCTAAAGAAGGTCATTTTTTTACATCCTATTGTGTTGAGCAATCTTTGGCCACTGGCGTTGCAAATACAAGCTTTTTAAAACGCTGTTTAGAAAGCAAGAACTTGTCTTTTATTGCCATGGCAGTTGAGAAAATTCACAAGGATAGCGCTTGGGAAGCCAATGGTATCGATGCTGCTTATTTAAAGAAATTACAAAGCAGTATCACCATGCCCAAAGATTATGAGGCTTGGGTGGAGATTGAAAAAGCAGTATGTGCTATAGAAAAAAGAACCTACCAATACAAAACCCCTAGTTATAACCATCCGATTGATTGGAGATACGCTAATAAATTACAAGCCATTGAAAAGGTGCAAATTGTTACCACCAAAGGTACCATGGTGATGAGTTG
>CAJBKH010000189.1 GCA_903953615.1 uncultured Bacteroidota bacterium | reverse complement strand
TGAAAAAATATATGAAGTTCTTGAAAGCCATGGTGTAAAAAATATCCTTTTAGCCGAGGATGCAGCAACCAAAGAAAAGTTTTGGAAAATCCGTAGATCCATTGGCGAAGTTGTCAAAAAACTGAGTACATATAAAGAGGAAGATACAGTTGTTACCCGCGGAAATTTACCGCAACTCTACGATTACATTTCATACCTTAGCACGACCTACGGGTTTGATTGCATTTGTTATGGACACGCTGGCGATGGCAATTTACATGTCAATATTTTAAAATTAAACATGACTGAAGAACAATGGGATATTGAACTACCTAAGGTCATCCGATTGCTATTCGAAAAATGCAAAGAACTAGGTGGTACTATAAGTGGTGAACACGGCATTGGAATGGTTCAAAAACCTTTTTTAGATGTCGTTTTTCAGCCCATTCAATTTGATTTAATGAGAGGTATAAAACGCATATTCGACCCACATTATATCCTAAATCCTGATAAAATTTTTAACGCCTAGAGTCACAACTTTTATTCGCCCAAAATTAGGTCTTTTGTTAATAAAAGCACCAAATATGTTTATAGAAGCATGGTCTGAATATTTACTTTCGCAACTATTAAAAAAACAATCATTGTATGAAATTTATAGTTGCAGCTCCCGATTTATTAGAACATCTTTTAAAAGTTAATGGTGCCATTGTATCTAAGCCTGTCTTACCAATTCTAGACAATTTTTTATTCGATATTAAATCTGGAATTTTAACAATTTCAACAACAGATTTAGAAACTTCTATGTCAACAACTTTGAAAGTTGAAGCCAATGAGGATATTCTTGTTGCAATGCCTTCTAGGTTATTAATGGAAACAGTTAAAGGCCTGGGCGAACAACCTGTAACTTTCACAGTTAATGATGACACCCAAGCCATTGAATTAAGCACAGTTAACGGTCGCTATAAACTTTCGGGTCAAAGTGGAATGGATTTCCCTAAGGTTCCACAGGTAGAGTCTGAGAAATCTTTTACCATGCCTTCGAATGTTTTATTAAGATGTATTACTAAAACAATCTTTTCTACTGGAAACGATGAATTAAGAATTAACCTTACTGGTGTTTATGTTGAATTGAGCGAAGAAAGTTTAAACTTTGTAGCAACAGATGCTAACAGATTGGTGCGTTTAACCAGAACAGATGTTAAGCCAGGTATGGAGCATTCTTTTATCTTACCTAAAAAGGCTTTAAATCTATTAAAATCTTCTTTAAGCAATGATGTAACGCCAGTACAAATTGATTTCAACAAGTCAAATGTATTCTTTACTACCAATAATCTTAAATTGTCTTGTCGTTTAATTGACGAAAGATACCCTGATTACAGAGCGGTTATCCCTGCAGAGAACAACAATATTATTTCAATTAACCGAATTGAATTTTTAGAAACTGTTAGACGTGTTTCAAATTTCTCTAATAAAACAACCCACCAAATCCGTGTTAAAATAACTGGCAACGAATTAACAACAAGTGCCGAAGACATTGACTTGTCAAACGAAGCCAACGAAAAAAGGACATGTGAATACGATGGTGAAGACATGGAAATAGGCTTCAATGCACGTTTCTTAATTGAAATGCTTGCCAATGTTGATCACGATACCGTTAATCTAAAACTTTCAACACCTAATAAAGCTGGTCTATTGGTGCCATTAGAAAATGAATCTGACGAGGACGTGCTAATGCTTATCATGCCAATGATGTTGAACAACTACTAATTAAACACCTATTTAATTTTATACAAAGACCCTCAATCGAGGGTCTTTTTTTGTGCCATGTATAAAAGGATTACAGTGATAACAATTGGTGATTGTATGGACTCATAACTACTAGCTACTTAATAACCGTTACAGTTATGTTCTGACTACCAATTTAAAGGACTAACCACCTACTAATTTGAATTCAATACGCATAAAAAAAGCCCCGAATTTCGGGGCTTTTTAATTTATCTTTAGGAAGGATAATATCTACCTTCTTTTTTTGCTCTTTTTACCAATACCGCTGGTTGGTAAACTTTTGTTTCTTTTTTTGCTGTTACCAATTGGTGAACCAACTCTGATCATCGCACATCTAAAACCAATGGTAGAAGTCGATAAATCTTCATCTAACCATCTGCGTGTACCTGGACTCATCCAATAAGCTCTATCGTTCCAAGATGCGCCTTTGAACACACGTGCTTTGTTTCTAATCAAGGTCGTTACGCCATAATCATACTTTTGCTCGTCATTGTTATAAGTCTCTTCATCTTTGTAACCAATATTATCAGATACTTTATAGTTTCTTCTGTTGATGTTTTCATCTAAAGTAACGGGAACAAAAACTAAACGACCTAATGAATCTTTTTCTTCTAACTCACCATACTGGTCTAATTTCAATTTGGTGTAAACGTTACCACGGAAAGCGTTGAAATCATCAACATCTTCGAAAGTTAAAGGACGGTATACATCCATAACCCACTCACTTACGTTTCCTGCAATGTTGTATAAACCATAATCATTTGGCCAATATGAATCAACTGGCGTGGTAATCATACCTGCATCATTTAATTGGCTAGCGATACCGGCCTGGTCACCTTTGTCGCGTTTAAAGTTGGCCATGATTTTACCTCTATCCTTTTCTTTGCCATGGGTCATTCTAACCGTTGCATCGTTCCAGCTATAGATTCTTCTTTCGTCTGTATTCTCGTATTGTGAATTACCCAAAGCACCTTGCGCAGCATATTCCCACTCAGCTTCTGTCGGTAATCTGTATTCAGGTAATAAAATACCATCTTTTACAGCAACATTTCTTTTACCCTTTTTAGTTCTATAATCGCGAGGCATACCTTTTGATTGTTTCTTTTTACCTTTAGCTGCCTCATATTTACTAGCATAATAAGCTTTGGTATTAAAATTTTGGTCGTCTGTAATTTTATTATCTAAATAAGGATGAATTTTTTCTCTGTCTAAAATCATCTCATTTACTCTGTCTGTTCTCCAAGCAGCAAAATCTGTTGCTTGTAACCAACTTACACCAACTGCAGGATAATCCTTGTAGGCTGGGTGACGGAAATAATACTCAACATATGGCTCGTTATAGGCTAAACGGCTTCTCCAACAAAGTGTATCTGGCAATGCTTTTTTGTAGACTTCTGGGTAAGAAGTAAAAATACGTTGTAACCAATATACATACTCACCGTATTGTTTATTGCTAATTTCTGCTTCATCCATATAGAATGAGTTAACGGTTACTTTTCTTTCAACGTTGTTATAGTCTAAAGCAACATCTTGTTCAGATGAACCCATAACAAACGCACCACCTGGTATTAAAACTAAACCTGGACCAGTTTCTTGACCCTTGTATTTAGTGTTTTCGAAACCACCCCATTTTCTGCTATTGTAGCCAAAACCTGTTGTAGAGGATTTGTTCTTGTTAGAGCAGGATGGGAATAGGATAATCGCTGCCGATAAAATTGTTGTTAAGGTAAGAAAATTTGTTTTCCTTTTCATTTAATGTGTGTTTTGATTACTGTTATTAACTGCAAATAAGTGTATTTATTGTGTATTAGGCAAATTTTTTATCAAAAATCAGGGCATCTTAGTGGTCTGAATGTTCTCGGACGATCGCTCAAACACCAGTCAACTGTTGCGCTAACTTCATGACTACCAGGGGCTGCAGATCTTGCAGATGAAACTGTAATATCATAGCTGTAGCCAAATTTAAATCTGTCTTTTCTGAAACCTAATAATACCATTATGGCATCTGAGTTGCCATAAGTACCCAATGTTTGACGGTACCATAAACCAGTTACCAAAGGACCTTTATTTACATAAAATCCAAAATTAACTTGGGTAAAGTTTTGTTGAACCATAAATAAAGCATTTGGAGAAATAGTCGCTTGTGAGAATTTTTTTCTATCCAATGGTATAACTACACCACTGTGGAAAGTAAATCTCCTTGGCACAATACCATCGTTGTTACTATAGAATGATTGAACAGGTTGCGTAATGTTGTGCACCGCAAAACCAGCGTAAAATTTTTCAGTATAGGCCAATAAACCTGCACCAAAATTTGGGAAGGTTACAGATTGATTTGGTTTTGGCTCGTTGGTTAATTTAATAAAACCTCTGGTAGGATCAATTTGATCACCAAATCTTAGTTTTGAGAAATCAATTGCTTTGTTTACAAAAGATGCTTGTAAACCAGCTCTGATAAAGAAATGTTTGTTAACAGGTAATACATAAGAATAAATACCACTAAAAGAAGTGGTGGTTAATAAACCAGCACCGGCTCTGTCGTAGTTGGCCATTAAACCAATACCACCACCTATTTTATCAAGGTGTTGATCGTAACTGGCGTTGAAGGTTCTGAATGTCCCTGGTAAGCTAGGCCATTGGTTTCTGTAGTTAACTGAGAACCTTCCGGCAGAATTTCTTCCGCAAAAGGCAGTTCCGGCCATGGCAGGGTTAGTATAGACTGGCGAGGCATAAAACTGAGTAAACTCAGGATCTTGTGCATTCACCCCCCCTATTAACGCAAATCCAATGATTATTCCGTAGATTTTTTTCATGTTCATATTAATGGTAAAGTTATGGTAAAACGGTTTTGTGACAAATTTATTATAATTTTTTTGTAATTTTATAAACTTTCTTACAATTTTTTTTAAAAAGAGTCGTTACTTTGTGCAAATGCTTAAGTTTAATTTCTCTCGTTA
>CAJBKH010000188.1 GCA_903953615.1 uncultured Bacteroidota bacterium | reverse complement strand
ATCGAGTAAACGCGGAAAAAATTTACTTAAGAAGTGCGTTGCCTTGCCTTGAAAGGTGAGGAATAAATAATTCTTCTTGCGATCAACAGCTTTGAAAATTTCGGCAGCCACCTCTTCAGGTTGCATTAATTTACTTTCATCAAATGGACTCTCAGTTTGCTGCTCACCGCCCTTGTTTAAAGCAGTGTTTCGAATATTAGAAGCCGTGTAACCAGGGCAAGCAATTAACACATGTAAACCTGTTTTTCTGTTTTCAATTCGCAAGGATTCTAAAAAACCATGCATGGCAAATTTTGAGGCCGAATAACCTGTACGGGCTGGTAATCCTTTTATGCCTGCTATTGAAGAAACACCAACGACTGTACCCTTGGATTGTAAGAGGTAAGGCATGGCATATCTGGTGCAATAAACGGTGCCCCAAAAGTTAATGGCCATTACAGCTTCTATCACAGATAAATCGCAATCTGCAAACAAAGCACGCATGCTAATACCCGCATTGTTTATTAGTAAATCGAGTTGACCAAAATGAGCGATGGTTTCATTTACCAAACGCTCGCAATCTGTTTTATTACTGACATCGCAAACCACCACATGGGTGGCACCACCGATTGAATCGCAATGGGCTTTTACTGCTTTAAGTTTATCTAAACTGCGCGCTGCAATTACAATATTATAATGTTTTGCTGCCGCAGCATAGGCCAAAGCCTCGCCTATTCCCGAAGAAGCACCTGTAATAATAACGGTCTTGGTCATTTTTATTTTTTCCAGATAATATCGCAACCTGGTCCTGGCATTTCAGGATAATCAATATCCACGCCATCTAAACAATATTCAATCGCATCTTCTAAGTAGGCCATCATCACTTGCGTATCATTTTCCCAATTGTCATCAACAATTCCTTTGTAAACTAATTCGCGTTTCGAATTGAATAAAAACACTTCTGGTGTTTTTTCTGCACCTAATGCTTTAACAGTTGATTGTTCAATGTCTTTAAGGTATACGAAATTCTCGTGGTTGTATTTTTTTAACAAGCTTGCCATGTGCGCGGTAGATTCTTCTGCAGCTTGTGTTTCATCGTTTGCATTGATAGCGATAACGGCTAAACTATCTTCTTCGTACTGGTCGTTTAATTTTAAAATTCTTTTCCAATAAGCTTCAGAATATTTACAATTGTTACTCATTACCACAATACAAAGTGCATATTTATCGGCAAATGCAAAATTGCTGTACCACTCGCCATTGGCGGCTTGTAGCTTAAAATTCGAAAGTTTATCTCCTATCTTCATGTGACTTAATAATATTAGGCGAATATCTTAAAAATAGTTTATTTTGTTAGCATAAAATTTAAATAAAGTATGACTGTTCAAAAAATCACCCTTGTAATTGGCGCTTCGGAAAATCCTGAAAGATATTCAAACAAAGCAATACAGTTATTAAACCAATACAACCACCCTGTTTTGGCCTTGGGCTTGCGCAATGGAATGGTTGGACCAACAACTATTGTTAAGGACATTGATGCATTTAAAAGCCTACCAATTGACACTGTAACACTTTATATCAACCCACAATTACAAGCGACACATTACACCGCTATCATGGATCTAAAACCAAAACGGGTCATCTTTAATCCTGGTACTGAAAATCTAGCATTTGAAAGCTTATTAAATGAGAATGGAATATTAACGGAAGAGGCGTGTACACTTGTTTTATTGAAAACTGGTCAATACTAAAACCGTCTAAAATGCCAAAAACCGTACTCTTTTGGAATACGGCTTTTGACAAAAACTAAAACTATGAAAACACAAGGGCAAAATTAGCAAAGTTTTTTACATAAAATATATAATTTGCAATTATTTAACAGCAAAAAAACAAAACGATTGTATTCAACTGATTTACAAGCTATTAAATTCGGATAAATTAAATTAAACCCCAATGAATTAATTTTAATAAAAATCGAAAAAACAAAAAGCGCTTTTCCGAAAAAATATTCCAAAACGCTTTACTACCAACAATTAAAAATAATTTTTATAGTAAAAATCTTTCAAAATTGCGCTTTCTTAATAATTGCCGATTTTAAGTGCTTATACCTAAAAAAACGACATCCTCATAAAATCGAAGTGTAGAAAGGTTTTCGAAAGTATTGCTTGGGTATTTATACTCAGTTGATTTTTTGAAAAAAAAGACAAGGTATATCAATGTATATAGCTACAATTTAACTAAAAAATACATTATAAAACCTATAAAATTTCGAGTGTTTGTTTTGTGTAATATACCTTACCAGAGAAATCCTTAACGGTCATCATCATGATATAGGTACCATTCATTAATTTCTTACCTTCACTGTCAAATCCTTTGAAAGAAGCACCCAATTCATTGGTTTCAAACACCTTTTCGCCCCAGCGGTTAAAGAGACTGTATGAAAAGGTTTTAACGCCTCTTGCAATTATTTTCAATTCGTCATTCAAGCCATCGCCATTTAAGGTTATGGCTGTAGGAATATACATTGAATAAACATCCTTAATGCGCACCATTTGCTGTAATACACTAGTGCAACCTAGGCTATTCATGGTGGTTAGCGCCACTAGGTAATCGCCAGTATCCTTATAGGTGTGCAATGGATTGGTATTGCTATTATCTTTAGAACCATCCCCAAAATCCCAAACATAAGTGGTATAATCAGTAGACGTATTAACAAACGTAATATCAGGATTTAAATATGTAGCAGCTATAGGTGAAAAAGAAAATTTACTCAAAGGTAATTTAACGACATTGATATAGGCCGGTTTGGATAAAGTAGATTTACATCCAGTTGCCCCAGTTGCCGTCAATGACACATCATAAATACCTGCAATATTATAGATGTATGATGGAGAAAGTAGCGCACTCTTGTTTATGGCCGAGAATACCCAAGCATAACTTATAGCCCCAGTTGTAGTATTTGTAAACTGAACAGTTTCCTTTTCGCAAACATCTGTTTTATCGGCACTAAATGCAACCAAAGGTATTGGCACTACAACAATATCAAAAATAGTTGAATCAATATTTGAACAATTATCAGACAGCTGAACACTATAACGGGTATTACTATTGGGTTTTAAATAATTGTTTTGTTTCAGTGAATTAATACCATTGATGGCCCAATTATATTGGGTTGTAATACCGCCTGTAAAACTAAGGTTTAATAATACTGAATCCCCATTACAAATGGTCGACTTATTAATTGTTTTATTAATCTTTAAAGGGGCTTTTACATCTACGGTAATCTGAATTGAATCGTATGGATTTGTGCAATTGTCTTTCAAACTCAATTTATAAACTGTTTTTGATTTTGGACTAACTGCTTGTTGTAATGTGTTGCCAAGGCCATTGTTCCATTGGTAGGCATACTGACTTAATTTACCCCCAGAAACCGCAGGGTTAAAGCTTGCAGAGCCACCGTAGCAAATGCTAGTATCTTTAAGTCCTGTAATCTTCAAAGCGGTCAATACATCGATTGTAATCGAGTCGATGGCATTTGTCGAACAATTGTCTTTCAGCGTTAGGTAATACTTTGTTTTTGTTGACGGACTCACCGCATTTAATTTTGCGTTGGCCAAGCTTGGTGACCAAACATAATTATAATTTAAACTATCCCCTCCTTTTGGTGTACCGATTAGTTGAACAGATGTGCCTTTACAAATGGTTGAATCACTGTTTAAGGCAATTTGCATTGGCGCCCTTACTTTCACAAACACTGAATCGGTATTTGGTAAAACAGTGCAAGCATCTGAAGCAGTTACTTTTAGCCAAGTATTATTTATTAATGCAATCGTCTTAGCATTACCAATACCTAAGCCATTGTTCCAAGTATAAATGTAGTTACCATTGCCGCCTTTTGCGCTCGCACTTAGATTTGATGATTTGTTAAAACAGATCAAGGTATCATTGGTGAATAATTGAACCGATAATGAATCTTTCACGGTTATCTTTATTGAAGCGGTATCGCTCAATACTGTACAAGCATCCTTTAAAATAACTTGGTAGACAGTGGTGTATTTCGGACTTACCAAATGCGCAGGTTGATTGCCTAAGCCATTGCTCCAAACATAAGCATAGGCACTTGCTTTTCCGCCATTAGCAACGGTGCTCAATGGTGCTGATTGACCTCTACAAATGGTAGAATCTTTTAAGCCTTGAATGGACAAAGCTTGTAGCACATCTACAGTGATAGAATCTGTTACGGCATCAGAACAATTATCCGAAAGGGTTACGATGTATTTTGTTTTTGTCGAAGGACTTACCGTATTGTTGGCGATTGCTGCCAAAATTGGTGTCCATTGGTATTGGTGATTTTTAATCACCCCACCACTCGCATTCGCTGACAACAAAATACTACTGCCTTTGCAAATTGTTGAATCATTATTCAGATCCACAAAGAGCGCGGGATTTACTTTTATATAAACAGAGTCGATGGCAGGCTTTACTGTACAAGCATCGCTTAAGTTGACCTTAATCCATTGGCTTGCGTTTAAAACAATGCTCTTATTTGTCCCTACTCCTAATCCACTGTTCCAAGTGTAAGTATAGTTTCCAGTTCCGCCACTTCCACTGGCAAACATTATCGCGGTTTTATTATAACAAATGAGCGTATCTATTGTGTTTATTTTTGCGCTTAATGGCAGTCGTACCGTTACTTTCACATAAGCAGTATCAAGCCTTGGGGTGCACCCATCAGATAGAATTACACGATAAGTGGTAGTCGTTAAAGGGCTCACATTTTGCGTACTATTGTTATTCAGTCCATTGTTCCAAGTATACAAGTAACTTGAGTTTTTTCCACCTGTTGCAGTGGCTACCAAATCAACAGTTTGACCAACACAAATGGTGGTATCTTTTGAGACAGTAACTTTTAATGGCGCACGCACGGTTACACTTACCTGAGTGGAGTCTTTCGACTTTGTGCAGACATCTGTTAAGTATACTTTGTAAGTTGTAAGTGTTAATGGTTTTACAACAATTGAATCGTTATAAGCTTGGTTTTTCCAATTGAAAAAATAATCTGTGTAATAACCACCCTTTCCTGCTGCATAGAGCAAGGTTGAGTTCCCATAACAGATGGTTGTATCGGCAAATGCTTTAATTGCTACAGGCTTTTTAAAGGCCGTATAATACATTTTAAATCCTCGCCCTACCAACATTTGATCGGAGACATGTCGCAGTGTAATCATACCGCCTGCGATTGTAAAATTCTTGCCAGCAAAAGGCAAAGTTGAACCAGTGAATCCCCCTAATTTAGTGCCTCCTGGATATTTGCCTTTGTAAACATACAAGCTATCGTAATTCAATTCATAGTCGAAATCAAAAAACTTAATGCGGATAGAATCTGCTCCAGGTGCGCTAATACGGTAGGTTGTTATTCTTTGTTCCTTGTAAGCGCCTTCTCCCCCTTCATCATAAACATAAGAAAAACATTTGTTCGTACTATCTGTTCCGCTGGCTGGTATTAATACCGCATTGCAAATATTAAAAGTAGAGTCTATTTTGACGTACGCTACTTTTGTAACACTGTCCTTAATATTTTTAAAACAGCTGGTGGCAACTAATTTGATGTTATACGATCCGAAGCTTGAATAGGTATGGTTTGTATTGTAGCTTGAAGAAGCACCTGCATCTCCAAAATACCACTTGGCGCTTACTGCATTGGTGCTTAAATTATAAAAATTAACTGTTTTACTACTGCTACAAACAATGGTATCGGCCAAGAAAGCGGCCTTAACGTAACCACTGTCATATTTGGCGCCAACATTACAAGCATACCAAGCATTGGTAACGGCAATGACTTCTTTGCTGCAAGCACCATATAAATCGGTAGCGGCTTTAATAGAATAAAAACGCGCATCTGCATATTTAGAAGAGGTGGTGAGGTAATAGGTTAAATTGCGATAGGCAATTTGTTCGGCCTTTAAAATACCGATGCTGTCTACCTTGTAAACATTTCCTGGATCGTTGGTACCATTACCGCCTTCACTAATTAAATAAAACCACCAATTTTGCACACCGCTATTGATGTGCACGCCTCCATTGTCACCAGTTCCTGAATACCAATTTGTACTCTTGTAACAACGTGGGTGGTTAAACAATTTTGGATTTTGCATGTTGCGTAAGCCATTGCCACTGTAAGTAATTTCTTCCCCTATTTTCCAACTGTAGGCACTCGGCTTGGCATATCTTTCAACTGCATTTCCAAAAATATCACTGAAAGATTCGTTCAATGCACCCGACTCGTAACTATAAACTAAATTAGCCGTATTAGAGGTTACCGCATGTGTAATTTCATGACCACAAACATCTAATGAGGTTAAGGGCTTAAAGGAATTTCCATCGCCATATGTCATGCAGACACCATTCCAAAATGCATTGTCATAATTACTCGCGTAGTGCACATAACTAACAATTCTTGCATTGTTGTTATCGTAACTGTTGCGATTAAATTTGGATTTATAATAATCATACGTTTTACCCGCTCCCCAATGGCAATCTGTAGCCACTTCATCTTTTGCAGCATTTACATTGTTCCAATTGTTATCGGCATCGGTAAAATCAACAGCAGTACCATAATTCGTTGAGGTCTTTAAGTTGAGTGTAGTAACACCATTGCCTCGCACTGTTTCACGCAGACGGTAAGCACCAGGCGCAGTACTATCTGTATTAATGGATTGGGTGCCACTGTATTTGGTACTTGCTTTTCCATTCACATTGGTGGTGTGCAATTTATTTTCTCGTGCGATGATGCTACCATCTACAGCACTGATGTATATATTTTCGCCAATCAAGGGTTCGTTGGCATACACCTGAAACTGATAGGATAAATAGAAGACAGGCTGATTAAAATTCAAATCTTTTGGGCAATACATCAACTCGCCTTTTGGCAACCATGTTGCATTGGGATTATCTTTAATCTCCTTAAGCATGGCTTCTTCCTCGGGCACTTGCCATTTATAAACTTTTGCTTTTAGGGTATCGAGTGCAAAGGACAAACAAGCATTGGCATCTAATACTTTTTGCTCGATGGTGTTAATGAAGAATATTTCACCATTGAAAGATACTAACTTTTCATCTTTCACATGGGCAATTAATACACCACCAACAATGGCTACTCCATTGTATAACTGCTGATAACGCAAATGGGTAAAGCCTAATTCATCTTCATCCGTTCTTAAAAGTTTAAGTGCATACTGACCTTGAAGATGGTATATTTT
>CAJBKH010000187.1 GCA_903953615.1 uncultured Bacteroidota bacterium | reverse complement strand
ATGATATTGAAATTAAACACATAGCCCACAGTCGCACAGGCTTTGCAACAGGCGCTGTATTAGCAGCAGAATGGCTGCAAAATAAACATGGCGTCTTTACTATGAACGACTTTATTGGATTTTAAAATATAAATAGACCTTTTTAATAAAAATGAACCCAACTAACCTTACGTATTTTCTGATTTTTTATGTGCCCTTGTACCTTGCGACGCACATTGGTTTGTATTTGCTTTTCAAGAAAGCCAATGTTAAAATGGCATGGCTTGCCTTCTTTCCAATTGTTTGTTATTGGCCATGGATACAATTAACAGGTCGACCAAAAACATGGATGCTATGGGCCTTGTTGCCTGCCGCTGATATTATCATTTGGTTTAGTTTGGTAATCGATATGATGGAAAGTTTTGGAAAGTTAAAATTCATCGAACAAGTCATCGCTGTTTTATTTCCGTTTTACTACTATCCAAAATTGGCCATGGCAAAAGACGTGGTGTATTTAGGTCAAGCGCGCGATGCAGCATTTAGAAAAAAATACATTCCTGCTAAAAGGGGTGCAAGTCGAGAATGGGCCGATGCCATTTTCTTTGCATTTATTGTGGCCTACTTAATACGTACTTTTCAATTAGAACCGTATAAAATTCCAACCTCGTCGATGGAAGACAGCATGATGGTTGGTGATTTTTTATTTGTTAGTAAAATGAATTATGGTCCGCGATTCCCTATAACACCAATTGCTTTTCCTTTGGTCCACCAAGACTTAGCAGGTGCTAAGGCCTATTCAGATATTTTGCATTTGCCTTACATGCGTTTGCCAGGTTTTCAAACCATCAAAAGAAATGATCCAGTTGTATTCAATGTGCCATGGGATCAAATAGATCCGACTGAGCGTCCTGTCGATAAAATGCAGAACTATGTAAAACGTTGTGTAGGCATACCTGGCGATAAACTACAAATTAAAGATGGCATTTTATACATCAATGATGAAATCGCTTTTCAAGCACCAAAGATTCAACACAATTACATCATTAAATTTAAGCCAAATGCGGTGGTGCCTACCGAAGAGGTTTTAACCAACGAATACGACATTTATGATTTCGGTTATTTTGATAACAGAACCATTCGTGTGGCTTTAAATAAAGATGATTTGGAGCGTTTTAAAACTGATTTTGAAATTGAAAATATCATGCAAAACATTGCGCCTAAAACAGGTAGCTTTTATTCACCCGATGGAGGTGGCGAGTTCAATGCTTTGATTCGTGTTAAAGACAGCATGAAGCTATCTGATGACGACATGAGAAAGCTTGGTGTCATGTACGCTTTGCCTTTGGGATCTGATTTAAGAAACCTTCAGGTGATGATGGATGAAAACAATATAAATCCTGCTAAATACAAGCAGGTTTTTAAAGTGGATACCATTAAACATATGAAGCAATTGAAATCTGGTGGGGCCAATGCCTTCCCAGATTATATGGAAGAGTTTCCTTGGAACAAAGACAATTATGGTCCAATCATTTTACCGCGTAGAGGCGAAGCCATAGCGATTACAAAGGATAATTTCTATTTGTATCAGCGGGCCATCTCAATATACGAAGGCAACGCTGACTTAGAATTAAGAGGTAGTACGCCATATATGGATGGGAAGCCTTTAACAACTTACACGTTTCAATTTGATTACTATTGGATGATGGGCGATAACAGGGATAATTCCTTGGATTCAAGATTCTGGGGCTACGTGCCAGAAAACCACATTGTAGGTAAACCTTTGTTTGTTTTCTTTAGCATTCAATACAAACATGCGCAAAACCCTGTACCTGGTACAGATGGCAACGAGTTTGTGAAAGTAAGATGGAATAGAATGTTTAAAGGGATACAATAGTTTTTTGTTCTTAAATAGCTTCAATTCACAGTTGGCATAAATTTTATTTTATAAAAGTGCAAAAAATAAAACAATAATTTTAGTTTTTTTTATTTTATATTTGTGATAACGAATATCGATGGTGCAAGATGCTAAATATTTTATTAAGTCTGCTTCAATGTTGGATGAATCAACATTTGAATTGGTATTTCAAGATGAGGTTCAAATTGATTTAGAGGCTATCAAACTTATCGATGCGCACTGCGATGAGATTGTCGCGGGGCGTAGGCTAAAGCGCTTGGTTGTTTCAGGTAAAAAAACATTGATGACCAAAGAAGCCAGGCAATATGGGCAAGATAAAAGCAAGTCATCAAAGGACCTGATTATTGCAGAGGCTGTAGTTGTAAATACACTCCCACAAAAAATGGTGGCCAATTTCTATTTTGCCTTTATTCGCGACTTTTACCCTGCGAAGTTCTTTACCGATATTAACAAAGCGAAAGATTGGTTGTCGGGTTTTTAACTCGCTTTTATTATAGGGTTTAAGTGTAGCGTTTGACTTTTGAATCCCGCCCATTTTTTCTAACTTTAAATCTATTTTGAATTGATTATTTAATCACATTGCTAAGTGTTTGAATAATTTTCACAATTGAATTTTCACAATAAATAATTTTTAAACTATTGAAAATCAAGTTGTTGGAACTTGTCTATAATTTGTTGTAGTATCGTGTTCTAACTGTTTGTATTATTGAGTAGCAAAGTAGAAATAATATAGGTTTTTATACTCAATGAGTATATATACTCAGTGTTTTCAGTAATAGGCTCCTGAAAATATTTTGGATTAAATGCACGGTTTTTCCCATTCTAAATTGATACTAAATTTGGAAATTGTATGTAAAAATATGTTCTAAATTAATCCATCTATTGAATTTACTGCGCTAAATCCCTATGCAGCAAAGTAACATCACATCAATTAATTCGCATTCAAAATTTAAGCGTATCATCTTTGGGTTGAACCACATTTATTTAAATTCAATTTATGAGTGGAGGATTGTTTAACCTTGATTTTAGTCGGTGGGAGATTATTTTACTCTCATTGGTCCCCTCGGTCATAAATATTTTTATCTTTATTTATGTATCCATTAAACTGCCTCAGAATAGAACAAATTTTGCATTTGGTTCATTTGTCCTATTGGGGGCACTTTGGCAAATTGGTGATGGTTTTGTTCGCCTAAGTGTTAGCGAACAAACGGCCATTGAATGGTACAGGGTCGAAATGGCCTTTTCTCTATTCGTTGTGCCCTATGGTGTATTGTTCACGATTAGTTCCTCTTCATGGTATAAAAGAATTTCAAATGGCATTGTTTTTTTAGTGCAATTTGTGCCTTCGATTATTTGCCTAATGTTAATTTTAACAAGGCAGGATCAACACAATTTAGAAGTTTCTGAACATTGGTTTTGGGTCGTAAAACCTGAGCCAACAATTGCCAATTTTGTCATCTATGGTTGGTTGAGTTTAAATGCGCTGATGATGTTAACCTTGCTTTGGTTAGGTTATTTAAAGGCTAGCACTGCACAAAGAAATCAGTCGCTTTTATTGGCCATTGGTTTTACCTTGCCGCTAGTGGGTGGCATTATTGCCGAAGCAGTATTCCCATTGTTGTTTAATCTAGATTATATTCCAATTCTTACACCTTTAATTACAACGTTTACAATTGCAGCTTTTTTATCTTTAAAAAATAATTTTTTAGATTATTCACCTCGCCATCAGTGGGATCAAATTGTAGAGAACATGAATGAAGGAATACTCATTGTAAATTCTGAAGGCTACATTATGTATGCTAATAAAATGTTTTGTGAAATGTTGGAATATGAATTTGAAGAAATTAAGGGTTATATAGGCTACGAAATTTTTCTTGATGATGAGGAGCAAAAGCAAATTGTAAAAGATAGTTTAACAGAGCGCTTAAAGAATAAATCAGACCAGTTTGAATTGTTGTTAAAATCGAAATCAGGTAAAAAAATATGGTTTATAGTCAATGGTACGCCCTATAAAAAAAGGAGCGGAAAAACCATAGGCTCTATCGATATGTTTACCAATATTGATAGTAAAAAGCGCGCTGACGATAGATTTAAGGCCTTGGTGGAAAATGTCTCTGATTTGATTTCCCTATCGGATAAAGATGGCAATGTGATATATGATAGTCCAGCAATTGAAAAAATTACCGGCTACACTTCAGATGAAATGATTGGCCACCCAATATATGAATTAATGCACCCAGAACAAGCAGAGGAATCGAAAAAAGTATTGGCACAAGTGCTTGTAAATCCTGGTGTACCATTTTCAAGAATCAACCGTTTTAAGCACAAGGAAGGTCATTATGTATGGGTAGAAGGTGTAGTTACAAATTTATTGGACAATGAAAATGTCAATGCCATCGTTTCAAGTTACCACGATGTTACGGAAAGAAGAGAGGCTGAAAGGCAGTTGCTATTGAAAGAACAGCGTTTAAGTGCTATTTTAGATAACGAACCCGAATGTGTTAAAGTATTTGATTTAAATGGTCAATTGCTCGAAATGAACCTTGCAGGGTTGAAAATGCTTGAAGCAAAAAGTTTTGAAGAGGTAGCCGGTAAAAGTCTTTTACCTGTTGTCCACGAAGCGGACAGAGCGGCCTATCTTGATTTGCATAATAAAGTTTGTAAAGGTGAATCAGGTACGATTGATTTTAGAATAATAGGCCTTAACAATACAGAACGTTGGATGGAATCTAATTCTGTTCCATTGAAAAATGCAAATGGCGAAATCTATGCTGCTTTAAGCGTTGCTAGGGATATTACAGAAATTAAAAAGAAGGGTGACGAGCTCATTGGTATAAAAAATAAATTAGAGTACAGTGAGTCGCGTTTAAAACAGGCGCAAGCTATTGCCCACGTCGGAAGTTGGGAATTCAATTTGACACAGAAGGTTGCCATTTGGTCGGACGAAGCCTGCAGGATATTTGGACTTGCCACTGATCAGAATACACGTTCATTAAAGGAATGGCTGAAATATATTCATCCTGAAGATATCAATTATGTTGTAGCAGAAATCAGAAAATCAAGATTAAAGTCGAGCAATGCTTCGATTCAACACCGAATCATTCGCCCAGATGGTGAAGTGCGCTTTGTGAATTCAGAAAGCAGATATGATTATGATAACAATGGTCACCCAATCGGTTTGTATGGCGTTGTGCACGACGTTACACAGGAGCGTTTAGCCGAACTTCGATTAAAACGGTTACTCAATGTTACCAATGATCAAAATAATAGACTTCAAAATTTCGCGTATATCATTTCGCATAATATTCGCTCGCACAGTGCAAATATTATAGGTATTGTAAATATTTACGAAATGCAAAAGGAAATTGCAGAACAACTAAAACTATTTGGTATGTTGAAAACAAGTACTAATAAATTGGCCGAGACAATCGAAAATTTAAACGATATCATCACCATACAGAATAGTACAGAAATGCAAATAAGTGAATTGCATTTAAAAGAGGAAATAGAAAAAACAATCAATGGAATTAATGCAATCGTTTCTAGTTCAAATACACGCATTGTTAATAATATTCCCGAAAACTTAGTTGTTCTTTTCGTGCCTTCCTACCTCGAAAGTATTTTGTTAAATTTGTTAACCAATGCAATTAAATATAAGTCGCCAGAGAGAAATCCAATCATTGAATTAAGT
>CAJBKH010000186.1 GCA_903953615.1 uncultured Bacteroidota bacterium | reverse complement strand
CTCCTCTTACACTACCGCCAGCAATGAACCTTGGCGATGTTCAATCTCCGCGAGAAGAAATGATGTCGGCATTTGAACTTTTAACAAATAAACCGTCGATGCCTGAACAACCCCAACGACAAATTATTTCAATTAATAACAAATATTTCAAAATAAATTTATTTTCAACTGAAGCTATTGCTATCACTTGCCTTCTATTATTATTTCAATACGGCTCTAGAGATTACTAATTTCTGAATTTCTGAAGTTCCCTCGCCTATGGTGCAAAGCTTGCTATCTCTGTAGTATTTCTCTACCGGAAAATCTTTGGTATAACCATAGCCACCAAAAATTTGAACACCTTCAGTCGCTACTCTCACGCACGTTTCACTAGCATAATATTTCGCCATGGCAGAAACTTTGGTAACGTTTTTATGGTTATTCTTCAAATCGCTTGCCTCATTGATTAACAATTCTGAAGCTTCGATTTGTGTGGCCATATCGGCCAACTTAAACCCAATGGCTTGGAAATTGGCAATTGGCTGACCGAATTGTTCGCGTTCTTGTGCATATTTTACAGAGGCTTCGTAAGCGCCTTTTGCAATACCCAATGAAAGGGCTGCAATAGAAATTCTTCCGCCATCTAATATTTTCATGGCTTGAATAAAGCCCTCGCCAACATTGCCCAATAAATTAGAAGCAGGAATTCTGCATTCTTCAAATATCATTTCGGCCGTTTCGCTGGCACGCATGCCCAATTTATTTTCTTTTTTACCAGCTTTAAAACCAGGTGTTCCGCGTTCTACAACGAAAGCAGATATGCCATGAGAATCTAACAAATCGCCTGTTCTCGCTAATACTACAGCAACATTACCACTGATACCGTGGGTGATCCAATTTTTAGCACCATTCAAAACCCACTCATCACCTTCTTTACGCGCAGTAACTTTCATTCTTAAGGCATCGCTACCTGTATTGGCTTCGGTTAAACCCCAAGCACCAATCCACTCGCCACTGGCTAGTTTTGGCAACCATTTTTTCTTTTGTTCATCGTTACCAAACAGCATTATATGACCAGTACACAAACTATTATGAGCCGCCATACTAAGACCGATTGAACCACAAACTTTTGAAATTTCTACAATGGCATCAACATACTCGAAGTAACCTAAACCAGCGCCTCCGTATTCTTCAGGTACCAAAATACCCATTAAACCTAATTTTCCCATTTCATGGAAAATTTCTATTGGAAAGGTTTGCGCCTCGTCCCACAACATCACATTTGGGCGAATGTTACGATCTGCAAAATCTTTGCACATCTGTCTAATCATTAACTGGCTTTCTGAAATTTCGAAATTCATATTTCCTGCAAAAATATAATTTTAAATCTTAAGAATTTATTATCTTTTTAAAGAATGAGATAATTTTTTAGTTTTTCAAATGTTTTTTCGTCTAATACCTTCACATTCAACAATTCATCAATTGATTTAAAGGCACCGTGTTGTGTTCTATAATTCACAATGATTTGCGCAAGACGCTTCTTTACATATGGATGTTGTCCTAATTCCTCAGCCGTAATGGTATTAATATTGATTAAACGAAATGGTTTTAATTGGTTGTTGAAACGCGGTTTAATGCTCTCTATTACTTCGGGATTTAAGCCATAGACTTCATTCAATTGCTCCAAGCTGTAAAAGCCTCCTAATTTTTCTCTGAAATTTACAATCCTTTGAGACAGTTTATTGCCGATACCCCGCAGGCGATTGAGTGTAACTGTATCGGCAGTGTTCAAGTCGATAGCCGCAGGCACCATAGGTTTAAAAAATGTTGAAGGTGCTTTAATATTTTCTACTTGAACGGATAATTGCTCAGGTAAATCGATATAGGGCAAAAGCGATTCTACAAAACCAGCATTAATGCCATAGATTTTATACAAGTCACTTTTTACTTTAAACCGACCACCGGCATTTCTAAATTTAACAATGCGCTCGGCTATGAAAGTTTTAAACCCAAGTTTTTTAAGTTCCTCTGCACTTGCAGTGTTTGGATTAAACTGAAAACGGTTTTGATTGTACGTGCGTTCAGGATAGTCTTGAAATTGCTCACCTTCATCGCGCGCATCGGCACC
The DNA here is from genome assembly GCA_903953615.1 of uncultured Bacteroidota bacterium. Lineage (GTDB taxonomy): Bacteria > Bacteroidota > Bacteroidia > NS11-12g > UBA955 > JABMMZ01. Next base: position 3,356 of record CAJBKH010000186.1, on the reverse strand, counting down.
GAAAGCGGTATCATTGACCTCGAGATTCTCTAACAATGTAAAATCCGTTTGGTGCTTTGGCGATCCATTAAACAAAAACAAAGGTGCTAAGGCAATAAGAAGAACAACCACAAATACAATAATAAAGGCCTTTCTTTCACCGTTGGTGAATTTGAAATAATCCTTTATCAATTGTTTGAATGACTTTTCTATAACCTTTAAGAATTAGTGCACACTTGCATGCGCTCATAATATAAATTAACTGATGGCCGCGTTCATTATCTTCTCCTGGTTGTATTTACCAGCAGCAAGATTTTCTTTAATTTCGGTAAAGGCTTTAATGGTTCTTTCAACATCGGCCAAAGTATGCACCGCTGTAGGGATTAAACGCAATATAATAATACCTTTAGGAATTACTGGATATACAACAATTGAACAGAAAATATCATAATTCTCTCTTAGGTCAAATGTCAAGTGCGTAGCCTCAGCGACAGTTCCACTTAAAACCACCGGCGTTACTGGTGTAGTAGTCGTTCCAATATTAAAGCCTGCATTTACCAAACCAGATTGCAAAGCATTTACATTTTTCCAAAGGTTGTCTTTCAATTCTGGTTGACTTCTCAACAAATCTAAACGTTTCAAAGCACCTACTACCAATGGCATTGGCAATGACTTCGCATAAATTTGTGAACGCAAATTATAACGCAAGAAATCTAAAATAATTTTAGGACCGGCAACAAATGCACCGATACTTGCCATTGATTTTGCAAAGGTTGAAAAGTGTAAATCTACACCATCAATCACATCTTGCTCTTCGGCAGTACCGCTACCTGTTTTACCCATGGTACCAAAACCATGTGCATCATCAACAAATAAACGGAAATCGTATTTATCTTTTAAAGCCACTACGCCTTTTAAATTTCCTTGGTTACCGCTCATACCAAATACACCTTCGGTAATCACAAAAATTCCTCCGCCACTTTTTTCAACTAATTTGGTAGCGCGTTGCAATTGCTTTTCGCAACTTTCCATGTCGTTGTGTTTGTATTGGAAACGGTGACCAGCATGCAAACGCACACCATCAACGATACATGCATGTGACTCGGCGTCGTATACAATTACATCATGTCTATCAACCATTGCATCGATAATCGATACAACACCTTGGTAGCCAAAGTTCAATAAGATGGCATCTTCTTTACCAACAAAAGCCGCTAATTCTCTTTCTAATTGCTCGTGAGGATTACTATTGCCACTCATCATACGGGCACCCATTGGGTAAGCCATTCCATAATCTGCAGCAGCATCGGCATCGGCTTTTCTAACCTCAGGATGATTCGCCAACCCAAGGTAGTTATTCAAACTCCAGTTTAATTTTTCTTTGCCATTGAAATTCATTTTAGGACCAATTTCGCCTTCCAATTTCGGGAATGTGAAATAACCGTGTGCTTCCTTAATGTGAGCGCCCAAAGGACCCATGTTTTTCTTTACCTTTTCAAAAATATCTGCCATTGCGTATAATAATTATGACCGCAAAGATAATATTTATAAAATGAATAGCAAATTGGTTGTGGGTATTGGGTTATTGGTTGTTGAGTTACTGGTAATTGAGTTATTAGGTTATTGGGTTATTGGGGAGCTATGTGGCTGTTTCCTTAATAACTATTAACAATTAACTAATAAATTAGATGGTTATTGGTTATTGAGTTATTAGGTTATTGGGGAGTTATGAGGCTGTTTCCTTAATAACTAATAACAATTAACTAATAACTTTTATCTTTGCCCCTTTCAGGATAAACACCTGACGTTTTTATGCCAATAGAATTAGAAATAAAACTAATCCCTGCTCACGCTTTTGATGAGCAAAAAATAAAGGAAGCAGTGCTTCGCTATGAGCCGCAATTACAAGGCACTATCGGTCCCATTCAAATTATTAAACGCTCGATTGATGCCCGCAAAAAACCTGTGGTGTATGTGCTGCGTTTAAAAGTTTATGAAAGCAATGAACCCATAGAATCGACCACCAATTTATTTGAAATAAAACCCCAAGGGTTTAGCAAAAAAGTGGCAATTATTGGGTGTGGACCGGCAGGTATCTTTGCAGCATTTCAATTGTTAGAGCGCGGCATTCAGCCTATTCTTATTGAGCGAGGAAAAAAAGTAAAGGAAAGAAGACGCGATTTAGCGGCCCTCAACAAAGAATTAATCGTGAATCCAGAAAGCAATTATTGTTTCGGAGAAGGCGGTGCAGGCACTTATAGCGATGGCAAATTATACACCCGCAGCAAGAAAAGAGGCAGTGTCGATAGGGTCTTGCAAACCTTTGTGCAATATGGCGCCAATCCTGACATATTAATAGAAGCGCATCCACATATAGGCACCAACAAATTGCCGCATATCATAGAAAATATGCGCGAAAGTATTTTGGCCAAAGGCGGTGAAATACATTTTGACACCAAGCTTACCGATATTAAATTGCTAGATGGCGAAATAAAAAGCATCATCTGCAACCATAACATTGAACTCCCTGTATCGGCTGTAATCCTTGCTACTGGTCATTCTGCCCGCGATATTTTTCATTTATTAGATAATAAAAAAATATTAATAGAAGCCAAACCATTTGCCATGGGTGTTAGGATAGAACATCCACAACACATAATAGATACCATACAATACAAACAAAACAAGCGCGATGAAAACTTGCCACCAGCGGCCTACAGCATCGTAACACAAGCCGAGGGTTGTGGGGTCTTTTCATTTTGCATGTGCCCAGGTGGCATCATAGCGCCAGCCGCCACTGACATTCATGAAACTGTTGTGAATGGTTGGAGTCCAAGCAAACGCAATGGGGCCTTTGCCAACAGTGGCTTTGTAGTGACAGTAGAGCCCAAACATTGGCAAGCACAATTTGGCAATAGCGATTTATCAGCGTTGGCATTTCAACAAAACATTGAACACAAAGCCTTTGAAAGCACCGGTAGCATTATAGCCCCTGCACAAAGGGTGGAGGATTTTATACAGAATAAAATGAGTACTACCCTGCCCGACTGTTCTTATATACCAGGTATACAAAGTGTGGAAATGAAACAAATACTACCCGATTTTATTGTAAAAGCAATGAGAACAGGCTTAACCCATTTTGGAAAAACCATGCATGGCTATCGCAGCAGTGAGGCTTTATTGGTGGGGGTCGAGAGTCGCACCTCATCGCCTGTGCGTATTCCCCGCGACAAAGAATTTTTGCACCATCCTGAGATAAAGAATTTATTCCCTTGTGGCGAAGGTGCTGGTTATGCGGGCGGCATTGTAAGTGCTGCGATTGATGGCATGGTATGCGCGAATGCGGTGAGGGATTAATTTTCTTTAAATTCAACTTG
>CAJBKH010000185.1 GCA_903953615.1 uncultured Bacteroidota bacterium | reverse complement strand
GTAGGCGCCATTGTTAGTCAAATGCACTTTGAAAAAGTATTGTCGTATATTGAATTGGCAAAACAAGAAGGTGGCCGTTTATTATTAGGTGGCGAATCCTTTAAAGGCACGCACGAAAATGAGCAAGGTTGGTTTATACAGCCTACCATTTTTGAAAATTTAAACTTCGAATGCAGAACCAATCAAGAGGAAATATTTGGACCTGTGGTTACCTTAACTCCATTTGACAATGTAGATGAAGCATTGCAGATGGCCAATAGTACCCCCTATGGTTTGGCTTGTAGCATTTGGACCAACGATTTAACAAAAGCCCACAGGGTAGCTGAAAAAATTGAAAGTGGCATTGTCTGGATCAACTGTTGGTTGGTACGCGATTTAAGAACACCTTTTGGTGGTGTTAAACAAAGTGGTGTTGGAAGAGAAGGCGGATGGGAAGCCATGCGTTTCTTTACCGAAGCAAAGAATGTTTGCATCAAACTTTAAAACTTATTTATTATTTTTATTACGCTTCTAAAGCTTTAATGGTTTCAGTATTGACAACTTTTGGATCGGCTTTGCCTTTACTCGCTTTCATTACTTCTCCCACAAATAAGCCTAATAAACCTTTTTTACCCGCTCTGTATTCCTCTACCTTTTCAGGGTATTTAGCCAATACGTCTTTAATTAAATCGGTAATAAAATCGCTATCATTGGTTTGAATGACATTAAGCTCTTCGGCCAATTGCAGGGCCGATTTTTCCGTGTTTTTAAGCATGGCTGGAAACACCAATTGAGACGCACTGGTATTACTTAATTGTCCATTGTCGATTAGCTGAATCAATGCTGCAATGGCACTTGGTTTCAATTTAAAATCAATGATATCAGTAGCCGTCTCGTTCAAATGCGATTTGATGGTACCTAAGGTCCAGTTGGCTGCAGCCTTGTAGTTGTTTGTATGATCAGTAAGACTGATATAAAATTCTGCTAAATATTTATCGTCGGTAATTGTTAAAGCATCGTAATCCGACAAACCAAATTCATTTTTCAATTTTAAATACAATTCTTCTGGCAGAGCAGGCATGGCCGCTCGAATGGAATGAATGTAATCATTGGTAACGATGAACGGCGGTAAATCTGGTTCAGGGAAATAGCGGTAATCATTAGCGGCCTCTTTACTTCTAAGACTAAAGGTATTGCCTTTTAAGGCATTAAAGCCCCTGGTTTCAGAGAAGAACTCCTCTCCTTTTTCAACCATTTCTGTTTGACGGATGACTTCACTCTCAATGGCACGTTTAACGTTGCTAATGGAGTTCATGTTTTTAATCTCCACTTTGGTTCCAAATTCTGTTGAACCAACCGGACGAATAGATATATTGGCATCGCATCGCAAAGAACCTTCCTCCATGTTACCATCACAAATGCCTAGGTATCTCACTAATTTTCTAATTTCACTAACATATTGAAAAGCTTCTTCACCACTGCGTAATTCAGGTTCACTTACCAACTCTACCAAAGGCACACCAGCGCGGTTGTAGTCAACTAGTGTATCCACTAAATCCTGATCGTGCATGCTTTTACCACTGTCCTCTTCCATGTGAATGCGGGTAATATTGATTTTCTTTTCTATACCATCTGCTGTTTTTATTTTCACAAAACCACCTCTGCAAATGGGTGTTTTGTCTTGTGTTATTTGATAGCCTTTGGGAAGATCGGCATAGAAATAATTTTTACGGTCGAATTGATTGAACGCTGTGATATTGCAATTAAGTGCAAGGCCAAGTGTAATCGCTTTATCGATAACACTTGTATTGTGCTTCGGCAAGGTGCCTGGATGTGCAAGTGTAATAACACTTACATGGGAATTAGGAGCACCTCCATATTCGGCACTATCACTACTATAGGCTTTGCTATTGGTTAAAAGT
>CAJBKH010000184.1 GCA_903953615.1 uncultured Bacteroidota bacterium | reverse complement strand
GTTTGGTGAGGTGTTCGAATTTTTCTATTTCGCTGTAGGTGTTCGACCAGAAAACCGCTTTTATTTCTGCTGTTTTTTGCGTGCCTTCGTATTCTTCTAGAGTAAGGTAGCACCTGCGGTTGCCTTCGTATTTTTTGACATTGGTAATTTGTGCCGACACCCAATACGACTCCCCTTCAAACTGGTATTGGATGGTTTCTTGAATGGCTGCTACAAGTTCCGAGAGTTTTAGTTTTTGGTTCATACGCAAAGTTTATCTTGCGCAGGGAAATTACAAAAATAGAAAGTGAACTTCAATTCAAATGATAAATTGTTGTAAACATTTCTTGTCCAACTTCTGAATAAGAGATAAGCTTGAAAAAGTAAAATGCATTCCCAGTAAAATAGATTGTTGGGAATGCATGAAGTTGTTAAGTAATTATGAAATCAAACGTTTAATCTTATCTAGTTTAATAGGTGTTAAAGGCTTTTGAATATAGCCTTTAATTGAGCGGTGGTGATTCGCTTTTTCAGTATCTATGGGATTGATAGAAGAGGTAAAAATGAAGATTGGAATAGGATTCGGTAATGCAAGTTTTTCGAATTGATCGATAAATTCCCAGCCATCCATAACTGGCATGTTCAAATCTACCAACATTAAATCAGGTAATTCTCCATTGGTTGCTAGGGCTTCTTTTATTTTGTCCAAGGCTTTTAATCCATTTTCGAAGGTGGTATTTTTCTCGCAAAATTCTTCTTCGGTAATAAGTCGATCGGTTAGATAGATGATAATTTCATCGTCATCAATAATGTAAACGTTTTTTATTTTGTCCATGTTGCTGTATGCTTACGCTGTTAAATTGTTTTTTCTGATATTGTATTTGTCTTATTGTTAAAATTGCTGTTTAGATAGACACTAAATTTAGTACCTACATTCAATTTGCTTTCTACTTCTATTCTGCCACCCATCGATTCCACTTGGTTTTTGGTAATGTATAAACCAAGGCCACGGGCATCCTCATTACCATGAAAGGTTTTGTTCATGCCAAATAATTTGTTGCGGTATCTTTCTAAATCAATACCTAATCCATTGTCTTCAATAGTTATGACAATGCCTTTATAGTTTGTGTGCGCATTGATTATTACCACAGGTAAGCGCTCCGGAGAGCGGTATTTAATGGCATTAGTCACTAAGTTCAACATAATGCTTTCCATGTAAGGACCAATGCAGTTTATTTCCAAATCCTCAGGAACATTATTGTGTATAATCGCATTTGTCTTGCTTAAAAGAACACCAATGACATTGCAGCATTTAATGACTTCCTGTCGAATGTTTAATACTGCAATATGCTCGTTGGCATCGGTTTGAATATTGACAATGTCATTTAAATTGGCAATGGTTTGATTTAATTTGAAGACACTTTTTTGCAACATGCTGTAGAGTTTTAACTTTCGCTCTTCATTTTTTTCGATGCCAATTATCTCTAGAATGCCTTCCATATTCGCACTGTGCGAACGGATGTTATGAGAAACGATATAGGCAAAATTCAATAAGCGCTCGTTTTGTGCATTTGTTGTGTGTAGCAATTTATTTAAACTTTTTTCGGTTTTTATTCTTTCGGTTATATCGTGAAAATTGGCCACCAAAGCATTTACTGTAGGATCTTGCGTTAGATTAGAAACCACACCTTCCACCCATAGGCCTTTACCCGATTTGGTGTATAATTGTAGAACGCTATTGATTGTAAGTCCTGGCGCTTGTAGTAATTTGCCAATACCTATTTGGGCTTGCTCTCTTTCATCTGGATGGATTAGATTGAATAAGGGTTGTCCTTTTACTTCTTCGGTGGTGTAGCCTAAAGCTTTCTCCATGGAAGGACTTAAAAATAACACATTACCATTTTTATCCGAACTGGTAATAAATTCTGTGAGGTTTTTAGTTAAGGCATTGTGGTAATTATCGCGCGCTCTGATATCGGAAATATTGGTATGTATGCCCAAAGAGCCCATCACCCTTCCATCGGTATCGTAATATGGACTTGCATACACACTGAACCAAATTTCCTTTCCAGACTTCGAATGCATCATGATGTCGTAGTAATCAGAAATTTTCCCAATTCTATCCCTAATTCTTTTCTCCATTTTGACCTTTTCAAGGTCGCTTTTTAGAAAAAGTTCTTCTGCACTTTCACCATACAATTCACTAAATTTATACTCCATCGTTTTGCATAAACTTTTATTGGCATACATGATCTTACCTTGGTTGTCTACAATCATAATTGCATCGTTCAAAGAAGTAATGATATTGTTCCATTGCAGTTCTGGTGAGTAGTTAATGGCCTTGGCATTTCTAAGAATAAGAAACGACGAAATAATAAAAGTCGAGATGCACAACACATTGGCCGAATAAACATGGATATTAAAATACTTTGGCAATACCAGGTTGACAACAAGTTCGTACAAAACAGGAAAAGAAAAACCAATGCCAAAAAGGTAGAGTTCTTTTTTCTCTAACCCTTCAGCTTTATAATATTTCGACCAAATGATAAAGTATAAAACGGATGACCAAATAATTAGCCAAATGGAAAGGAGATTAGATAAAAGCCTAGGTGATTCTATGGCCGTCCAATAATTAAAGGTTGATTTTGTCAGAATATAGTCTTCATGATAAAGCAACAAGACCATTATAAACAAAATTGATGGTAAGTACTGCCAAACAAAAATACGTTTACCAAAGACATACCTACTTTGAAAATTGGTAATTTGGACAACAAAATTTACCACAATTGGTATTAAAACAATTAAAAATGCAATCTCTAATCGAAACCACTGCGAGGCCGCATTAATGTCTATGCTAATATGCATTAATACATCTGATATTTGCAGAAAAATACAAATACTAATCGTGTAAAAAAATGAAGCATTGATATTGTTTTTTGGTAATTTATAGAAAACCCAAAAAGCAATTAGAACATTTATTACAATCATTAGAAACTGAAAGCTAATATGTTCCCACATACTAAAGTCAAACTGAAATAAATTGATGGAATGAAGTAGCATTAGATTAACAAAAATAAATTAGTTTAGCATTGTAATAGTTGTAATCTAAAAGGATTAAAAACGGGTGAATTTGCATATCAAAAATAAATATTTGATCAGCACCAAGGTTTTTTATATTTAAAATGTTATGATTCAATGTGTTTTCATGTTTTTTTGCGCAATTTTCGAGCCAATGATTTAAGTATCACATTGTCAATAATTTGCTTTTTGTTAAAATTCCATTTAATGGAAATATATTCCATCATCACATTTTATGCCCTGTATTTGGAAATTAAGAAATAGGGTTGTTAACCAATTGAAAAAAAGAAAAATACGAGATCGGAAGAGCGTCGTGTAG
>CAJBKH010000183.1 GCA_903953615.1 uncultured Bacteroidota bacterium | reverse complement strand
TGTCGCAAATATCCTTTTTAATCCTTTCTGCCATTGGTGTTTTCTACTTTACAAGAAGTATAAAAAAAATTGGCCGCAATATCCATTTAGGTCAACCTTTGGATAGAAGCGACAATGTAGGCCTTAGAATTAAGACCATGTCTTTGGTTGCTTTAGGTCAAAGTAAAATGGTAGTTCGCCCCGTTGCAGGTTTCTTTCACATCCTTATTTATGTTGGCTTTGTATTAATTAATATAGAAGTTTTAGAAATATTTTTAGATGGTATTTTAGGTACCCACCGCTTGTTTGAACCCCTATTAGGTGGCCTTTACACCATTGCCATTGGCTTTTTTGAACTATTGGCATTGGGAGTTATGTTGGCCTGTGTGGTTTTCCTAGCACGCAGAAATGTTACCAAACTGAAACGTTTTACAGGAACCGAAATGAAAGGCTGGCCTATTTTCGATGCCAACGCTATTCTTGTCATAGAACTAATTTTAATGACGGCTCTTTTATTGATGAACGCTACCGATCGCTCATTAGCAGGTAGCATGCCCGTGAGCAGCTGGTTCAAACCTTTGTTTGCTGGTCTCAGCGACCATGCTGCGCATAGTGTTATGCTCGTTTGTTGGTGGATTCACTGGATTGGCATTCTTTTGTTCTTAAATTATGTACCTTTCAGCAAACATCTCCATATTTTTATGGCTTTCCCGAATACCTATTACAGCAATTTGAACCCCAAAGGCACCATCGATAACATGAAAAGTGTGACCACCGAGGTGCAATTAATGCTAGATCCAAATGCTGCCCCACCAGAAAATTATGAAGCCCCTACTGGCTTTGGTGCTAAAGATGTTAAAGATTTAAATTGGAAAAATTTGATGGATGCATACAGTTGCACAGAATGTGGCCGTTGCACCAGCGTTTGTCCAGCCAATATTACTGGTAAATTATTATCGCCACGCAAAGTAATGATGGATACCCGCGATAGACTAGAAGAATTTGGCAACGCCTTGGATCAAAACAAAGCTACCCCTGATTACCACGATGGCAAAAGCTTGCACGACCGCACCACTGCGGAAGAGCTTTGGGCTTGTACGACTTGTAACGCTTGTGCCGAAGCCTGCCCTGTGAACATTAGTCCTGTAGACATCATCATGCAAATGCGCCAATACCTTGTAATGGAACAAAGTGCCGCCCCTTCGGAATTAAATGGCATGCTCACCAACCTTGAAAACAATGGCGCCCCTTGGCAGTTTTCACCAACTGATAGAGCCAATTGGACCCAATCCTAATAACTTGATGCAACCTTTTAAAAAAAACAAGTCTAACCCTTACCTAAAATTCAATAATATGGCTAAAAATATTTACATGAAATTATTGGTGCTAACACTCTTCCTATCTGCAGCAATGCAAATAGAAGCTAAATGTGATTGGTACAAAATGTCACCAACTTGGACATACACCGTTAATGGAGGAACCATAGCAGCTAGTAATAATCTAGCCAAATACCCTTGTGTTCAATCCTTTTGGTCGCTTGCAGGGGCAACTGCAATCAAAGGGAATAACATTACTTATAAAGTAACAAAGAATGGGATCTATAAACTTTGCATGAAGCTTTATGACACATGCAATCGTTGCGATACTATCATTTGTAAAGAAATTAAAGTGGATGGTATCAAGTCATGTCAATGGTATAAAATGAATACTAATTGGTCGGCTTCTGTTGCTGGCGGAAAAATTACTGTTGGTTTAAACATCGCCAACTATCCTTGTGTTCAAGAATTTTGGTCGTTAGCGGGTGGTGCATATACCAAAGCAACTTCAACTTCTTATACCGTTACAAAAAATGGGGTATACAATATTTGCATGAAATTGTACGACACCTGCTTGAAGTGTGATACATTGATTTGCAAAGAAATCAAAGTAGATGGTATTAAATCTTGCAATGTCGATTTTATGGCTGAAATTACGAAAGATGGTGTTAAATTCAAGCCAATGTTCGCATGCAATGGAAAGGCTGTCTATTCATGGAAATTTGGAAATGGCACTTTCTCTAACAATGCAGATCCATTTGTGAAATTTGCTAAAGGCACTTACGAGGTTTGCCTGACTGCTAAATGCTATACTTACGACCAAATCAATAAACGTTACGACTCTTGCGAAGCTAAAATTTGCAAAAAAATAGTGGTAAAAGCCAACCCTTGCGAACTAAAAGGTGATTTCTATTTTAAAGTTGGCGATAAAAACATGATCACTTTTGTGGGTTATGCCAATGAACAAAACTTATTGTATTATTGGACCATCGATAATGTTGAGCGCAAAGGCCGCGACTTCTCATTGTTCCTTACACCAGGTACTCATAAGGTTTGCATGACCATCTACAATCCAAAAACAGGTTGTAAAACAACAGTTTGCAAAACCATCGAAATACCACAACCGAAATTAGAATGCAAAGTTGATTTTACGGCCGAAATCACAAAAGATGGCGTGAAATTTAAACCTAACTTCCCTTGTAATGGCACCGCCACTTATTTCTGGAAATTTGGCAATGGCACATTCTCCAGTAATTTCGATCCATTTGTAAAATACGCCAAAGGCACGTATGAAGTATGCTTATACGCTAAATGCAAAGTGTATAATAAAGATAAAAAAGCTTATGATTCTTGTGAAACAAAAATCTGTAAGACCATCGTTGTCAAAGAAAATCCTTGTGACTTGAAAGGTGAGTTTAGCTATAAAATTGGTGCTAATAATTTGGTGACTTTTATTGCTACTGCCAACCAACAAAACTTGTTATACGAGTGGACCATCAATGGCACTAGCAAGAAGGGCCGCGACTTCAGCATGACCCTAAAGCCTGGCACACACAAAGTTTGTGTGACCATTTACAATCCAAAAACCAATTGTAAAATCACAATTTGTAAAACTATTACCATCAATAATGAAGAAAGATGCCTACTTCCAAAAGGTTGGGGCAGTTCGAATGTTTGCACCACTTATAATTTCGAAGGCTTTAAAGCAGTAGATAGCAAAGGCAACGTGATTAGTAACCCTTGCCATCAATACAGTTGGGACTTTGGTGACAAAACCACCTCTTCTGGTCGTTTGAT
>CAJBKH010000182.1 GCA_903953615.1 uncultured Bacteroidota bacterium | reverse complement strand
TGAACCTGAATTGGTGATTGAGCAATACATTACGGATCCTATGATGGAAAAAGATACTGCTAAATGGCAGACCAATATTATTTTCTTTGAAAAAACAAAATAATTAGGGTACTGGATCGTAGCCACTGCCGCCACGTGGATGGCATCTGCTAATTCTTTTTAGGGTTAAAATACTTCCTTTGATGAGGCCGTGTTTTTTCATGGCTTCAATGCCGTATTGACTGCAAGTAGGGGTGTATCTACATGCTGGTGGAAAGAATGGCGAAATAAACCATTGGTAAAATTTAATTAGTACAATCCCTAAGAAGCTACCTATTTTTTTAAATACATTCATTCTGAAGGTTTTGAATTTTTTAGTTGCAAAATGACTCTAGAAAAGGCTTGATAGATGCTAGTATAATCAGTAATTACTTTATTTGTATAGATAAAAGCGCCAATTAATTTGCGCTCACCAAGTGCCTGAATAAATTCAGCTTTTTGCAATCTAAAACTTTCACGCATCAATCGCTTTATTCGATTGCGATCAACAGCACGTTTAAATTTCTTTTTCGAAACAGAGAACAATACCTGATAATTAGAGGGTCCTTGCAGGTCTAAAGAAAAATGAATAAATAAAATTGGAAATGCCTTGAGGTTTTCGGTTGAAGAAAAAACAGACGCAATCAGTTTAACATTTGTTAAACGTTCGGATTTTGTAAATGTATAACGTAAACTTTCACCCATAATTAAATAGGAGGGTGATAAGATAAATTAACGTTTGTGACGACCTTCGTCAGAAACAGATAATCTTTTACGACCACGTTTTCTGCGGGCTGCTAATACTTTTCTGCCGTTGGCAGTAGCCATTCTTTCTCTAAAGCCGTGCTTGTTACGTCTTTTACGTTGTGATGGTTGGAATGTACGTTTCATCTCTGATTATCTTTTTTAATTGGCTGTTAAAATTCTTTTTATTCATCGGAACATTCAACAACCCTTGATTTTTTTAAAAGGACTGCAAAAATAGGCTTATTTTTTATCTATGCAAACTTTTGCACAAAAAAATGTTGATTATTCAAGCAATTCTGCTGAATCTATATAATTTTCAATCTATTTTCATGGCGTATATTGTAAAAATACTGCCATAATAAACCAAGAAATGTAAGGATTTGTAAAACAAGTAAGTGTTATTGATTTACTTTGTAGTCCTATGTCAAAAAGCAGTGTCACCCTATTACTCGTCCTTGTCCTGTATATGGTTGGACTAAAAAGTCAAACCAATGTGAGTGGTTCTATTGTAACAAATACCACTTGGACCCTAGCGAATAGTCCCTACATCGTAACGGATACCATTAAAGTTAAGGCAAATATTATTTTGACGATAGAAGCGGGCGTTACCATAAAAGTTGCAGATTCCAAACGAATTGAAATTAATGGAGGCTCACTCATTGCTAATGGTACATTGTTAAAACCAATCATTTTCACATCTAATTCAAACAACCCGACACTCGGAAAATGGGAAGGTATTTTGTTTAATACCGTACAATCCTCCTCCACACAACTAGAATACTGTCATTTTTCTTATGCAAAAAAAGCAATTGGAACGGTTTTTAGGGTAGGAAATCCCAACTACATTACGATTAACCAATGTAGTTTCACAATGAACAATATAGGCATTTTGTGTTCGAGTGGTTATTTGTATCGTATTGGTTTTTCAAAATTTAAACTTAACGATATAGGCATTAGATATGAGAATGCAGGAACAGCTCCTGGTATAAGTGTTAACAATTGTTTATTGGATTCAAATAAACAGTTTGGGATTGATTTAAATGTTGGGCGAAATACCATCAATTATTGCCATATTAGAAACAATGGGGTAGGTATTAATGATGTGAATGCAAGAGGACGCGTATTTATAGGAAATTTACTTGAACACAATGGAACTGGTTTAAAAATGGGTTTGAAAACAGATCCAACGGATACCATTTATTGTAATACGTTTTGTTCGAATATCAACTATCATTTATATAATGGAGGTGCCGCAAAAGATACTTTTAAGATACCCAATAATTATTGGTGTTCGAGTGATACAGCAGCCATTTCAAAATTAATTTTTGATAAACGCGATAATCCCAATTTAGGGTTAGCGATGTACCTACCTTTTCAATCTGTTTCGTGTTCGGTAAGTTCGTATTTACAAGCCATTCGCTCGCAATCTAATAATGTAAAGGTTTCGCCTAACCCTGTTGAGCATTTGCTTTATTTTGAAGTGCCGAATTCAAATCATATGGTAAATGTGTTAATCTTGAATGCCTTAGGTCAAACCATTCTAACTTCTAGTAATATAATGGCCCAGGAGCCCATTGATGTAAGCCAATTACCTTCTGGCATCTATTATTTGCAAACAATTTCAGATGGAAATTTAAGTCAGACAAAGTTTGTAAAAATGTAAAATTTAGAGCTTAAATTTTATCCAAAACAATTTTGCGTATGCAATAGGTATCATATATCTTCGTTGCAATAATGACAGAGAAAAAATTATTCCTTTTAGATGGCATGGCGCTTATATACCGTGCCTTTTTTGCTTTTAAAGATTATCCAAGAATTACAAGCTATGGTTTAAATACCTCTGCTATGTATGGTTTTACAAATACACTTTTAGAGGTAATACAAAAACAAAAGCCTACGCATATTGCGGTTGTTTTTGATACTGCAGCGCCAACAGAGCGGCATATTGAATACGAGGCATACAAAGCGCACAGGGAAGAAATGCCCGAAGATTTGAGTAAGAGTATTCCGTACATTTTTAAACTTATTGAAGGTTTTAATATTCCTGTGATTACAATGGATGGTTTTGAGGCAGATGATATTATTGGAACCCTTGCAAAGAAAGCTGAACAGCATGATTTCATAACCTTTATGATGACGCCTGACAAAGATTTTGCTCAATTGGTAAGTGATAAAATTTTTATTCATAAACCAGCAAGAATGGGTAACGGCACTGAAACCATTGGTGTGCCTGAAGTTCTAAAGAAATGGGAAATTGAACATGTTGAACAAGTCATCGATATTCTTGGATTATGGGGTGATGCAGTTGATAATATTCTAGGTGTACCAGGTGTTGGTGAAAAAACGGCCAAGAAATTAATTCAGGAGTATGGTACTATGGAAAATATTATTGCCAATGCTGCCAACCTTAAAGGAGTGATGAAGGAAAAATTTGTGACCCATGCAGAGCAGGCTTTATTGTCAAAAAGATTGGCGACCATTAATGTGAATGTGCCAGTAGATTTAGATGAGAGTACCCTCATACTTGAAGCACCTAATTTTGAAGTTTTAGAGCCCTTATTTAAGGAACTTGAATTTAAAACTTTGGCAACCCGCGTATTTGGTAAAACGGCTGCTGCCCCTGAAGGCGGAGGCGCCAGTTCAACACCAAGTCCAAATGCCCAAACCGACTTGTTTGGAATGGAGGTGAACGATAATAGTGAAGAGGAGCGCGAACATGTTATCTATAATAACATAGAAAATACGCCTCATAATTATCAATTAATAGAAACCAAGGAACAACGCGCTGAGTTAATTGCTGAATTGTTAAAGCAAACTGAATTTTGTTTTGATACCGAAACCACTGGTCTAGATGCAATAGATGCTAAAGTGATTGGACTTGCGATTTCTTTCAAAGCCGGCGAAGGCTATTATGTGCTAGTGAACTCTCAAAATTCGGATGAAATATTGGCGGAATTTAAACCTGTATTTGATGGTCCAGCTTTGAAAATTGCGCAAAATTTAAAATACGATTTACAGGTTTTAAGCAATCATAAAATGAGTATCACGGGTCCATTCTTTGATACCATGTT
>CAJBKH010000181.1 GCA_903953615.1 uncultured Bacteroidota bacterium | reverse complement strand
TTGAGCAGGTGATAATTCATAAACATCAATATTGTTAGCCAATAAAATTTGTTTAATGATATCAAATACTGGGGTAATATCTGCTTCGGTATGCCATTTGGTAACCTCTGCTATTTTAATGTATTGGCTATCGATTGTTGCATATTTACCATCAAAGTAAGAGGTTTGTTTGTGGTACAAGTAGTCGAATAAATGGCTAGGGTCATTCGGATCTTTTTGGAATCTTTGGTAAGACTCGTTCACTTGTAACGTATAATATTTATCGTAGTATTTACCAACGTTTGCTGCAGATAAGCTCCAGTTTAATTCTTCAACGTCTGGAATATAACTTCTGTTACGCGGCATTAAGGCCAAACACAAAGTATCTTTTCTACAAATATTGGTAAACTCAAGACCTTGCTTCGGTTTAATGATTCTGAATTTGTTATCCAAAATTGGGAACCTCGCAAATTTGTTATAGTAAACAGTATCGATACATGATGAAGGATATGCATCGCCATCTGGTGGCCACATACCATTACCAATGATTAAACCTACGTTGATATAACCAGTGATAGAATCTTTGATGTCATCTACTGTAAATTGTTTAGAGAAACGTGTACCTGGTGAACCCATGATTTGGTAACCCAATGGTGGCACGTTATATGGTGGATTGACTGGTGGTAAGTTACCAGTTGCAATTGAACCTGAAGTTAAGTTAGCGCCTACTGCATTTACCCAACCATTCGGATCTAAAGCGGTATCAAAATTAATTTGAGCGAAGGTTTGCGTACAACCTGGTTTAGTATCTGATAAGATAAAGGTAATACCATAATTATCTTGGCTACCTCCTAAACATTGAACACCTTCTTTTCTCAATTTCTTAGCACTTGGTGGAACCAATGCCAATGAAACGATATCCTCTAATTCACAAGCCATTGGATGGCATATGTCTTTTTGCCATAATCTAGGATTAAAACATCTAACAGTTGTTCCTTCGTAGAATTTCTGTCTGTGGTAAGCCGCGTTTATACTGTCACCAACTTTAAAACCTTGCATTGGCTCCAATGCCCATACTTTATGCCAAGGTTGAAGTAAATTCGAGGCGATGGTATCTTGAACGTATACTATCCAATAATTGAAACGGGCAGTATCGTGTTTAGAATTTAGTATAAGCGATTGTCCTAATTGTAGGGTTTGGTATCTGTAACCAATGATTCTATTTGGTGGAAAACCATTGTTATTGTCAATAAAGGCTGTATCCGACCGCCTTAAGTAGAACCGCGGTGTTTCTGTGGACGCATCGAATCTGGCTGGACCTGTTAAGAATGCAGGTACCTTTACCCTTTGTGCTTTCCAATTTTTGAAAATCACAGAATCTTTGGCCTTTGTTGCAAGCGGGTTATCACCATAATAGATAATAGTATCTCTGATAATGGCCATTTGATTTGAAGGCCAAATCTTGATTTGAACACATAAACCTGAATCTGAATTGTACTTGGTACCATTTTGAGCACGTGTGCTAAATCTGGTTTGGTAGATTGAATCCCAAGGGGTATACCAGTGAACAGGCAATGAATCTTTTGAATATTTACAATTCTTTAAAACTGTATTGATACCCTTTTTAGTATCAGTTGTACATTTTTCGCAGAAATCATCATCAAAATCCCAAACTCTTATTACACACTCGTTACCTCTTTTCTTCAAACCATCAGCACCAAAAGCTGCATCTCTTGTCACTTGACCTGTAGGGGTTTTGAATAAGTGAATATACGGATAGTTGAACCCACCTGTGTTTTTGATCCATCTCATGAAATTTTTATCGAATGGCTCATTAGGATTCACCAATGTATCGCGCACAAAATCATACTTCAAACTATCGTACACCATCCATGTGCTATCATCATTATAGAAAGTTTTATCATTGTGATAGAACACAGAGTTATTTGGAAAGTGAACCGAATCAGTAATCACACATTGGAATTTTTCGAAATCCTGAATACGGTTATTCGGTTTTTCCATAGCACTTGAAGGACCTAATACTAAAATGGTATCATAAATTTCTCTGTTACCACAAATAGGGTGGCTATAAGTAAATTTAACTTTGTAAGGACCTAGGCCAGAGAACTTGTGAGAACCCACCCATTGACGGGTAATGTTTAGTGGACCTGTCGGAGGGTCACCATAGTTAAACGTAGGACTTATTGCTTTGGCAATTGAACCCCCTTTAATACTGAAATTAATGGTTGGTGTTTTGATACACACAGAATCAAAGTCAGCTAAAATTTTTGGATTTAATTTTATGTTAGTTGCAGAGCTGAAGAACGTAAAAGACTCTTTGCAACCGAATTTATCCCAAACTGTTAATTTGGTATTGAAATCACCTGCGTTTGGACCTTGCACATAGAAAGTATGCGAAGCAGTTGGTTTCCAACTTGTGGTATTTGGTGCTGAACCATCTCCCCAATCCCATGTAAAACGGTCGATATCGGCCAATGAAATCGCTGAATTATTAGTGACTGTTAACTTAACACTGTCACACGCTTGTGGTCTAGGAGAAGTGAACGATAAACCCATTGATGCACGCACGGTACAAAAATTAGGGTAATTTTTTCTGGTGATACAACCATTGCAATCCTCTACCTCTACTAACAAATCGTATGTTCCACCGGCAGGATCTTTAAAGGATTTACAAAAAGTATTTGGAAGGGCTACACCGCTTGGTGGCGTGCCACATATCTTGATTAACTCACCATCAGAGAATAAGTATTTAATACATTTGATACAATTTGATCCACCTGGATCGTTAATTGGTTTGGTTTGATCTTTAAAACAAAACGAGTTACCGAAAAAGCAACTGGTATCGTTGTTCAATTGAACGACATCAATTACGGGCGACTCCTTAATTGTAAAGGTAAAAGTGGCATTACAAGTATTACCATTTGCCAATTTCAATGTAAGTTTAATTGTTTTTGTACCTGCAGTGTTAAAAGTAAAGGTCGGGTTACAGGTCGTAGTGTTACTACCTTGACCATTAAAATCCCAACTGTAGTTACTTGCGCCTACCGTATTACAGAAGAATTGGATCGGCTGACCCACACAAGGTGGCGCTCCGTTCGTCGTAATACTGCATTGGGCGTCTGCAGACAAATAGCTCAAAAGCATTGCTACCATTAGGCCAAATGCTTTTATTTTGCTGTTCATTTTATACTTTATATTCATAATAATTTCAAGTTGCTATATTAGATTAAATTTATGGAGTTTACAAATGGTTTTTTATCGAATTAATTTTAAGGTGGTGGTCTTTTTAACAGGGGCCAAATTTGGAAATTTATACACCACGGTTACGAAATAGGTTCCCTCTGGATAACCCTCACCATTTGGCATAATACAATTCCATGGCATGTACTTGTTATTGGTTTCAAATAGTTTGGTATTTTTACCATCACGAATAATGATTTTCACGGTCTCTTCACCCTTAATATCAATTAAATACTCATCGTTTAGGCCATCGCCATTTGGCGTTACCACATCTGGAATGAAGATGTAGGAACTGTCAGCCTTTTTGGCTACAAAACTTTCTGTTGAATGCACGTAAGGTTGTTCTGAAGTGTCTTTTATAATAACCTTTATCTCAGCAGGTTTTTGTTCCGCTGGTTTTTCCATTTCTTTTAAGAATTCTAGGCTTGGCGTAAAATCTAAAGGCTTAGTATTTACTCCCGCTTGTTGCATAGGCTCCAAAACTTCTGGATTTGCCTGTTCTTGCAATGTTGTGGTTGGTGCATTATTTTTAGAAGCTACGGCCTTACTCAAAACAGCCTCTTCAGAAGCAATTGGTTGATTCTGTTCACTAGGTGCTACGTTAGACTCTGCTTTGCTTAATAAACCATTCTCTGGCATTTGGCTAGCTGGCACTTCTACCTTTACACTGTTTTCTTTTTGGGTGGTCAATACAACAGTAGTGACTACAATGGCCGCAGTAGCAATGATGGCCGCACTTACTTTTAACCACATTGCTGTTTTAACGACAGCGGCAGTTGCAGACGATCCAGATGCCAAAGAAGATGATACACGCTCCCAAACGCCAGTTGGCGGGGTGGCAGATGCACCTTCCAATTGTTGCTTGAAAAATTGATCAAACTCTGATATGTTGTGTTCGTTTTTCACTTTAAATTTCTTTTTAATATGATCGCTTGCAAATGTTGACGCGCTTTAAACAATTGACTTTTACTTGTATTTTCAGAAACATTGAGCATTTTAGCAATTTCTTCGTGTCCATAACCTTCAATAATAAAAAGGTTGAAAACGGTTCGGTAACCTGCTGGCAATTTTTGAACAATGGCCATCAAATCATCTACCTTTAAATTGGATAGAATGTGGGATTCAAACGGTTGGTTTTCTGCAATATCTAATGAATTAGTCGTTGCTTCTCTTTGCGCTTTTCTATAAAATTCAATGCTTGTATTAATGAAAATGCGCTTTACCCAGCCTTCAAATGAACCTTTGCCTTCAAATTGACCTAAATACTTAAACATTTTAATAAAGCCTTCTTGCAAAATATCCTTGGCTTCATCATTGTTTTTAGCGTAACGCAAACAAATTGCGTACATTTTTGGCGATAATATGTCAAATAACTCCTTTTGTGCCTTTGGCTTATTTTCAATGCATTGCTTAACAATATCGCTTAGTTTTTCCGCATTGAAAATGGCCATTTACACAGTTGGTTGAATGTTAATTCTATTGGTAGAAGTAAAAAAGCAACCCAAGGTTGCCTAAAGATGAAAAAAAAAAAATTAATTTTCCTCGATTTCGATTTTTGCGATATCGTATCGGTCCATTAATGCTTTATAGGTAGTTTCTGAATAAAAGCCAATACTTTCAATGGCTTCAATAATATCTTCCTGCTTTAAACCATTGCAAATTCTTCTGAACTTTACAGCTAACACATTCTCTTCCTTATTAATGGTATAAGAAGCATATAGCATGTTCAGGTTGTTATGCAATAATTCTTGGTAGAATTGTTCGACATTCACCGTTGGCAAGTAACTAACTGGCGAAATCACTTGAAAGATAAAAAGTGGCTCTTCAGACTCAAAATATAGCCAAGCATTATGACTTTTTTGTTCCCACATATCAATATAAATCTCGGTATCTCCATTGTACAATACCCATTGACCTTTTTCAGAACTGCGCGCTTCTGCTGGGTTCAAACCCAAAAATGCAAGTGTAGATTCTATTAAATTGTTGTAGGTTTCAAAATCCATGACGACTATTTTTTAAATTTATGCAAAATTATATATTTATAGTATCAGATTTTAAACAGATATCACTTAATTTCGCACAAAAATAAAAAATAAAGAATATGTCAGTATTAGTTGGTAAAAATTCGAAGGTTATTGTTCAAGGATTTACAGGCAAGGAAGGCACTTTTCACGCCACTCAAATGATTGAGTATGGTACGAATGTGGTTGGTGGTGTTACCCCAGGAAAAGGTGGAACAAATCACCCTGAACTTGGTAAACCAATTTTCAATACTGTTCAAGAGGCTGTAAATGCTACTGAAGCAAACGTATCAATCATTTTTGTACCACCTGCTTTTGCAGCTGATGCAATTTTGGAATCTGCTGATGCAGGCATAGAGGTGATTGTTTGTATTACCGAAGGTATTCCAACAAAAGACATGGTAAAAGTAAAAGAATATTTGAGTTCAAAAACTTGTACCCTTATTGGTCCTAACTGCCCAGGTGTTATGACACCAGGTGGCGCAAAAGTTGGCATCATGCCAGGCTTTATATTTACCCCAGGTAGAATCGGTATCGTTTCTAAGTCAGGTACACTTACATACGAAGCAGTTGATCAAATTACCAAAGCTGGTTTGGGTCAAAGCACTGCTATTGGTATTGGTGGCGATCCAATTATTGGAACCAGTACAAAGGAAGCTGTTGAAATGTTAATGAACGATCCAGATACCGATGGTATTATAATGATTGGTGAAATTGGTGGTGGTATGGAAGCAGAAGCTGCACGTTGGATTAAAGCCAATGGCACTAAACCTGTAGTAGGTTTTATTGCTGGCCAAACAGCGCCTGCTGGTAGAAGAATGGGACATGCTGGTGCAATTGTTGGTGGCAAAGACGATACTGCTGCTGCAAAAATGGCCATCATGCGCGAGTGTGGTATACACGTAGTAGAATCACCTGCCGAAATCGGTGCTAAGATGGTTGAGATTTTAGGCGCAAAAGCAAAAGCCTAACTTAAATTATATTTTAAAAAGCCCTGAAGCACAATGTTTCAGGGCTTTTTTTATTACCTTTGTACTAAACATATGCTGACCACCATTAATTCAAAGGCCGATTACTTTATTCAACTTGAGGATGCTTACAATGCCCATAATTACCATCCTTTGCCAGTTGTTATTGAAAAGGGCGAGGGTGTAATGGTTTGGGACACCGATGGCAAATCTTACTTCGATTGCCTTTCTGCCTATAGTGCAGTCAATCAAGGCCATTGTCACCCGCGATTGGTAAAAGCTTTAACCGATCAGGCACAAAAACTAACTTTGACATCGCGTGCATTCCACAACAATTTGCTTGGTGAGTACGCTGAATATATTTGTCAGTATTTTGGCTACGACAGGGTACTCCCAATGAATACTGGTGTTGAAGGTGGTGAAACCGCCATTAAACTTTGTAGAAAATGGGGCTATGAAGTGAAAGGCATTGAAAAAGACAAGGCTAAAATAATTTTCGTTGAACATAATTTCTGGGGTCGCACATTAGCAGCTGTAAGCACTAGTTCGGATGAAGGCAGTTACAATAATTTCGGACCTTTTACCCCAGGTTTTGAGATCATTCCATACAATGATCTGCAGGCATTAGAACTGGCATTATTAGATAAAAATGTTGCTGGTTTTATGTTAGAACCCATTCAGGGCGAGGCGGGTGTTGTGGTACCAGACGAGGGTTACCTTAAAGCCGCCTACGATTTATGCAAAAAAAACAATGTATTGTTTATTGCCGACGAGGTTCAAACGGGTATTGGTCGCACTGGCCGCTTACTGGCTTGCGATTACGAAAGTGTAAAACCAGATATTCTGATTCTTGGTAAAGCACTTGGTGGTGGCATACTACCTGTATCAGCAGTGCTAAGTAGTAACGAAGTAATGCTAACCATTAAACCTGGTCAACACGGCAGCACCTTTGGCGGCAATCCGTTGGCCTGCGCTGTGGCCATGGAAGCATTGAAAATTATAAAGGATGAAAAACTATCTGAGAATGCTTTTGAAATGGGCACTATTTTTAGATCGCGTTTAAGCGCTATCGAATCACCACTCATTGAAACAGTAAGGGGTAAAGGCCTTCTAAACGCAGCTGTAATAAAACCTTATGGCAATGGCAAAACCGCCTATAACATTTGTTTAGCACTACTAAACAATGGCTTATTGGCCAAACAAACCCACGACCATATTATTCGTTTCGCACCGCCACTTGTAATTAATGAGGCGCAAGTGCACCAATGTTGTGATATCATTGAGACTACTATTTTAAAAGAAGGAGAATAATAAGCGCTTTATTACCTTAGCAACAGTACAGTTCCAGAGGCATTGCTCTTCTTAATGTATCTGCCATTTGGCGTGGTATAGAATAATTTCCAAAGGAATAAATCTTGTTCACAAGGTTTATTCTTATACTGACCATCCCAACCCACATTATCCTTATCGGTTTCAAACACTATCTCGCCCCAACGGTTATAGATTTGGAAGAGTTTAACCGTCATGTTTTTACCTTCTGGTTTAAACACGGCATTGAGTAAATCATTATCAGGAGAAAAGGCCGTGGCCATAAACAAATCGCAATAATCATTTTGGAAGAAGATGAAAACTGAATCTTCATAGCTACCACAGGCATTTGTAGCTTTTACAGCATACTTGCCCGAATTGTAGACATAATAAATACTATCTGTAGTGCCATCTTGCCATAGGTAAGATGTTCCACCTGGGCTAGTAGCTCTAAGAATTAATCCATTGCCTTTGCATACTGATGTATCCTTTCCTAGCTCGAATTGAGGTGCTACAGAGAATATAACGGAGACCGTATCGGATGCCTCGCAATTGCCTTCAGTTACTTTCACTGAATAATCACCCGATTTACTAACCGAAATGCCTTGTGTGGTTGCGCCGGTATTCCATTGATAGGAGCCAATGGTATAGTTTGCATCAAGGTTAATTGCACCCGTCAAACATTTTACAATATCTGGACCAATGGCAGGCTTAGGGGTTGGATTTACCTTATACGTTTGTTCAGTTGAATCAGCACAAAATTTATTTCTAAATACATATTTCAAATTATAGGTTCCAACTGTATTAGGCGTAAAAGTGTAGGCAGGTGTTGCAACAGGTAATCCACCTGAGAATAGCCCTCCAAGAGAATCGGGAATTAATGTTACTAATTGGTTTGATTGGCAATATTCTGGCGATAAACCTTTGAAATTAGCGCTGATATCGGGCAATATGCTTACAAAATTGGTGTCTCGACCTTTACAGCCATTGATTGCAAAGGCAATATGAACAACACGGTAAGTTCCAATGTTTTTATAAGAATGTGCGACAGATTTTAAGTCACTTGAATCGTTGTCGCCAAAATACCACTTAAAATAGGATAGATTGTTGTCTGGATTATTAAAAACAAATTGATTGTTTTTTAAACATTGGGATCTTTTACTTGTATCAGGACCAATGGTAATTTGTCCAACTGGACTAGGCAGAACCTCAACACCAAATCGCAAAGTATCCTTGCAAGAGGTTGGCTTCTGATTCACATTTGTAAGAAGTTCTAACATGACTTTGTACTTACCACTTTTTTTGTAAGTATGCTTCATGGTTCTTAAAATATCAATGGCAGAGGAATCTCCAAAAAACCATTGGTAGGTAAATGACTTAGGCAAGGGCGAGGCAACAGGTTTGGGGTCGACCACAAAATAATTGGTTTCCAAACACTGAACACTATCAATGAATTTTGTATGGTCGATAAACGCTACTCTTTTTGGATAGATGCGCACCTTATCGTAATAATCGGCCAAACAGCCATAGTTAGGGGAAGCTGAGAGTTTTACTAACACTACACCCGATCTGTTTTTATAACTATGTGTTACTGGTGAGCCTAGCGTGGCAGCTGCCAAACCAGAGGCATCGTTAAAATCATAAGTATAAGAAACACCAGGTATTGTAGAAGTCGAATTATTGGTAAATTCATAACTGTTGTGCGCTTCACAACTATCTTTAAACAGGGTTGTAAAGTTTAGCTTGAGACAATAGGTTTCGAATGTTACGGTTGGCGGCGAAGTGAAATTATAAAGCGTTTGATTCCCGTTGTTATCGTGCTCATAAATTTGAAAAGTGTACTTGGTACATGGCTTCAAACTATCAATACGAACATAGTTAGTACCATTGGCATTGTATACGATATAACAATTCGCTGGAGAACCATAAGTTGTTGCTGAAAAACCCTTTAAATTAAAATAAGGAACTGGTGTGTAGGCATTGTCATCTGAGGGCACAAAATTGGGGGCAATATTGCCTTCAGTACCAACGATGATTCTAGCATTCCCATCACCGGCAGTAAAATTAAGTTGTACCGAATTACATGTAATCTGTGAAACCGTTAGATTAGATGCTTGAACGCTTGGTCTAGTTGCATTGGCAACAGACACGGACAACAATAGAAACGACCATATAGCGCATAACTTCTTCAATTAACGCAAATATAAAAAATATTGCCGAGAAATTCAAATTTGAATGGTAAAAATTATGTGATTTGGATGTTACTAGTTGGTACTAAGGGCTCATTTCTGTATTTTACAAGCAATTGAGCGGTTGTAACAATGTCCTTTTTACAATAAGTGGCAATTCTTTCCAAATCGTTCTGTTGCCAATAGGTATGCCCTACCATGCTACCGTCAATATCATCTTTGGGCGAAGGAATACCAAAGCATTTGGCCAACACATTGAGCGAGGTATAATTTTTATAATCCCCAAATTTCCAAAGTTCCATGGTATCAATAAAATTGGTTTCCCAAGGCTTTTTACCGGAAACATCTAAAATAGAAGGAATGTGAATGCCATTGATGAGCATTCTACGACACAGGTATGGGAAGTCGAATTCCTTGCCATTATGGGCCACCAACATGTGTTTGGGGCCATTAAATTTTGAGTTTAGTAAGTCTGCAAATGCTTGTAAAACGACCTTTTCATCATCGCCATGTATGGATTTTACTTTGAGGTGTAATTCACCTTCAATATTGTGAAAAATACCAAGACCTATGCAAACAATTTTACCAAATTCAGCATAAATGGCCGCTCGGTCATAAATTTTTGAAGGCACTATTTCAGGGTTGTTGAGTGCTCCGGCTTTTCGGGCCCAAAGCTCCTGCCATTCTTCGTCTAAATCATCAAATGATTTTTTTTGAGACACGGTTTCGATATCCAAAACCAGTAAATCTTGTAATTGTATATTGTTTAGCATAATCAGTTTTCATTTTTTACCAGCTGCCTCCAGCACCACCACCATTAAAACCACCTCCGCCACCAAACCCTCCAAATCCACCGCTACTGCCGCCTCCACCGAAGCCACCGCCTCCGCCGCCGCCCATCAACATCCAAGGCAATAAATAACCACCACCTCTGTTAATGCCACCATTTTTACCGCCACCGAATTTCGATAATACTATCAAAACAACAATGATGATCACCAACATGATTAATGGATTGGCCATTGGTTTTTTCTTCTTTTTGACTTTAGCAGGATCGAATTCGCCATTCAAAGTTTGACCGATAGACTCTACCGCATTGTCTAAACCTTGGTAATAATTGCCGGCACGAAATTCTGGCTTCATGCTGCGGTCAATAATTAGACTTGAAATATAATCAGTGAGCTCACCTTGCGTGGCATTGGCGGTTTGAATAAATGTTTTTCTATCATCAATCGCAATATAAATAAGCACACCGCTGTTCACACCTTCGCCACCCACCTTATAAGCCCTTGCAAAAGCAAGGCTTCTATCAAATTCGCTCTGACCGTTCAAATTTGATTCAATTACGATGGCTATTTCAGTAACTGTACTATCTTTAATGGCCTTGATTTTGGCATTTAATGCCTGCTCTTGTTCATCTGATAAAACATTCGCAAAATCATTCACATAATTAATATAGGCAGGCACATCTGCAGAATTTTGTGCATAGCTCGAAACTTGTACAAATAGGCAAAGCAATACACCCAACAACCATTTATTCCCCATAAGATATTTCATCTTTTAATTCATTGATATCATTATCTTCTCTAGGAAAATGTGGTTTAAGTATTCTACCCACTTCTTCTATACCTTTAACGATGCCCTCTACAAACTGTCCTTCCTTAAAATAGCCTTGCATTAAATTTTTAACCGATTGCCAAAAATCATCGCCAGCTATTTGATGGAAACCGGAGTCGCCTATAATAGCAAACTGTTTTTCGGAAGGCACAATGTAAATGAGCACGCCATTGTGTCTTTCTGTTGCATCCATTTTAAGGTGTTTGAAAGTGGCCTGTGCATCGGCTATAACATCGCTTGCAATCTTCTTAGAGAAGTGCACCCGTATCTCGCCCGATGTGCCCAATTCGGCAATACGAATGGCCGCTACAATTAGTTTCTCTTCTTTTTTCGAAAAGAAACGTTTCTTAAAAAATGACAAGACAAACAATCCTGAAACTATTTATTTATCAAATAATTTTTCTACATCAGGCGCTTTATCACTGCCTTCTGTCGCTTTAAATTCGTCTTTTGCTTTGAAGCCAAACATACCAGCAAAAATATTGCCTGGGAAAGTTCTAGCACTTACGTTGAAATTTCTAACAGCCGCATTGTAGTCGCTTCTTGAAGTTTGGATGCGATTTTCAGTACCTTCTAATTGGCTTTGTAAACCAAGGAAAGCTTCGGTACTTCTAATGGTAGGATAAGCCTCCATTGTTATTTTAATGGCTGTGTTAATTCTATCGCCAACTGCATTTAAATCGGCAGGTGTTTGCGCTTTGCTTGCAGCATCTTTGATATCGGCCGCCTCTTTTTCAAGATTTGGAATACCAGCACGTGCATTGGTTACATTGGTTAAAATATCTTTTTCATTTTCGGCTGCTTTTTTAACAGTCGCAATTAATGATGGCAATAAATCGGCTCTTCTTTGGTACTGTGTTTGCACATCGCCCCAAGCTCTTTTTACATCCTCATCACTTGTTACTAAACCATTGTATTTACCACAACCATAAAAGCCAAGTAATAAAACAATTCCTAAAACGATTAATAATCCCTTTTTCATTTTTATATAAATTTTAGTTCAAATGTAGTCGAAAATTCTTTAATCAACTTATTTTTTACATCAATAATATCAATTGAACGACCAATTTCTTTTTCAATTGAAGTAACAGCCTTGTCGACGATACCACACGGTATAATATTATTAAATAAATTTAAATCGGTGTTGACATTTAAAGCCAAACCATGCATGGTAACAAAGCGACTGCATTTAATACCAATGGCGGCAATCTTGCGTTCGTTGATGGTACCCTTTCCAATCCATATGCCAATTCTGCCATCGATTCTTTCGCTTTCAATGCCATAATATTTTAGGGTATTGATGATGCATTGTTCAACACGGTTAACAAATTCTTTGACGCCAATTTTTAGCACTTCAATATCGAAAATGGGGTAAACCACTAATTGGCCAGGCCCATGGTACGTAATATCACCTCCCCTTTCAATGTTATAGGTGGCAATGTTTCTATCGCTCAATTCGGCTTCATTTAATAGCAAATTTTTTTGCTCGGCACTCTTGCCCAAGGTGTAGACATGTGGATGCTCGCATACCAATAAAGTATGGCTGGCTTCGGGCATTTGCTTTTGTGCCAATTTATGTTCAATGGCAGAATTAAAAAGTTCTTTTTGCAATTGCCAAGCCGCATTGTAATCGATTAAACCCAGGTCGCGTAAACGGCTATTTTGCATACTGCAAAGATACTCGATAATTAGTATTTGGATTATTAATTCTATCGATGGGAACAATCAAATTTCGAAACCCCTGTTTTACTATTTCAAAAAATAGACTTACTTTTATGGCACTAAAACGATGTCGGAACACAACGAACTTGGAAAGAAAGGCGAACAATTGGCCAAGGAACATTTAATGGCCAAAGGCTATAGCATTATTGACCTAAATTTTAGGGCAGGCAAGGCCGAGGTAGATATTATTGCCAAGATAGGCGACACCTATGTGTTTGCCGAGGTAAAGACCCGCACCTCCGAACATTATGGTTTACCCGAAAGTTTTGTGAGCAATAAAAAACAGAAGCTATTTGCCCAAGCAGCCGAGGCTTTTTGCGAAATCAATAATCATACGGATATTGAGATTCGGTATGATATTTTATCGGTAATAAGTAATCAATATGTAGAAAGTGTGTACCATATTGAGGATGCTTTTTTCCCGAATAATTTGGGATTAAAACAATGCCCCACCTAAATCCTCCCCGCCAGGGAGGACTTTAAAAACCGTCTATTCTTTAGAAATAAATTTATTCAATCCTTATCTCATCCACAAAAATAAAGGCATCGCCACCAGCGCCTTGGTGCCAAACGGGT
>CAJBKH010000180.1 GCA_903953615.1 uncultured Bacteroidota bacterium | reverse complement strand
TTGATGTAGTTTAAGCGAATATTTTTTACCGAACTAAGCTCTATGTCTTCGTTAATGCGACTTTTTAAGTTGTTAAGGGCATCAGAAATTTTATTATAGCTGAACAAACCTAGGTTCACAATGGAGAGTATGGCTAGGGCAAGCAGCACATATACCCAAATACCAGATAAAAAATTGTGATTTGTTCTTGTTCGCATCCTGTTCGGTTTATCAAATGTAAATTTTAAAATTCAAATCATAACACAAGGGGGCCAAAAAATTTGAACCCCCAAGTGTTGGTGTTTTATAGCGCAGGATTGTGGTGCGACCTTAAATATTTTTTAAGTGCCTTCAGGCTTGTTTTTTAAATCAATTCTATTATTATCGTTCTATTGTTAAATGCTTTTTTGTCATTTAATTCACTATTCGTGCCACTTGAATTGAGAGGTGTAAAAACCGCTATAAGTATCTGAAAATCATATTTTAGAATGTTATACACATGCTGCTTTAATAATAAGTTGGAGGCGCTTATTCTCAAATTGAGAAATGCCATCTTATTCTGCAAACACATCCGTAGAATGTATTTAGAATCGACCACTCATTTTTTGGCAGTTAGTCGTAGCTAAAAATAGTTTTTTAAATTAAGGTTAGCCGACTATGTTTGTATAATGAAAAAACTAATTTACCCTATTTTAATGTTGCTCTTGGTGAGTGCTTGTAAATACGAAGATGGACCGAAATTGAGTTTGAGGAGTAAAGCCCACCGTGCTATCAATACATGGTTTTTAAACCAAGCTTTTGAAAGCGGTACAGATAAAACCGAAACCTATAAAAATACCTACCGCAATTATCAAATTGAGATTAAAGGCGATAAAAACTATGAAATCAAGTACCAGCTATATGGTGTCCTAGATTATAAGGAAACAGGCACGTGGGTTTTTAGCAGTGATAAAACAACACTTAATTTTACACCCAATGGTGGCAGTGCCACAGCTAGCAAATGGAAAATTCTTAGATTAAAAGAAAAAGAAACTTGGGTGGTTCAGACCATCGATGGTAAGGATGTAGAACTGCACATGAAGGATTAATTACAAATCCCACACTGCCGTGCGCTTCTCGCGTGCATATTTGCGCATATTCATCCAAAAAGCTAGCACCATATAAATAATAATAGGGGAACCTAAAGTTAGAAAGCTGGTATATAAAAAAAACAGCCGTATACGCTTTGTACTCAAGCCCATTTTCTCGCCCAATTTACTGCAAACGCCAAAGGCTTGTGTCTCTATGATGTTTTTAAAAATCGGCATAAGGCAAATTTAATATAATTTCTTCATTCATTGCAATATTATATTGTAACAGAATAACCTCTGTTACAATTTTCACTTTAATTTCTTTTAAAAAGAGCCTGTTTTTTGTTCTGATTTTTATCATAAGATTTATGCTTAAATATGATTCTCATTAGTTTTTCTCAATATAAAGATAAAAAGGTCTTTATATATCTAAATATTCCTAATTTTGCCATCCAATAGTAATATCTTATGAAAATTGAACAGATTTATACAGGTTGTTTAGCCCACGCTGCTTACTATCTTGAATGCAATGGAGAGGCCGCTATTTTCGACCCATTGCGCGAAGTGCAACCTTACATTGAAAGAGCAAAAAAGGACAATTCTAAAATTAAGTATGTTTTCGAAACGCATTTTCATGCGGATTTTGTGAGCGGTCACCTCGATTTAGCAAAAAAAACAGGCGCGGATATTGTGTATGGTCCAACCGCCAAACCAAATTTTGATGCGATTGTAGCAGAGG
Source organism: uncultured Bacteroidota bacterium (assembly GCA_903953615.1). Classification (GTDB taxonomy): domain Bacteria; phylum Bacteroidota; class Bacteroidia; order NS11-12g; family UBA955; genus JABMMZ01. The sequence goes on along the minus strand of CAJBKH010000180.1, from coordinate 16,865 downwards.
ACGGCCAATTGTTCAAAATAGGCAACTGCACAGTGAAAGCGATTCATACACCAGGCCATACTTTAGAAAGTACTACCTATTTGGTAATTGATGAAACGGGTAAATCGCACGGCATTATCTCTGGCGATACCTTGTTTATAGGCGATGTTGGAAGACCCGATTTAGCACAACATGTAATTGCAGAACTAACCGAAGAAAAATTAGCAGCCATGCTATTTGATTCTTTACGCAATAAAATAATGACCTTGCCAGATGATTTAATTGTGTATCCTAACCATGGTGCAGGCAGTGCTTGTGGTAAGAATATGAGCAAAGAAACAACGGATACTTTAGGCCATCAAAAAGAAGTCAATTATGCCCTCAATCCCGCCTTAACAAAGGAAAAGTTTATCAAAGATTTGTTGACTGGTTTAACAGCGCCTCCAAGTTATTTCCCAAGCAATGTTTTATTAAACATTAAAGGGTATGAAAGTTTTGATTCCGTTGTTGAGAAAGCAATGCACGCTTACAATGTCAATGATTTTGAATTGATAGCAAATGAAACCGAAGCCTTGGTTTTAGATACAAGAAATGCCGAAGATTTTAAAAATGGATTCATTCCTAACAGTATCAACATTGGTCTAGAAGGCAGCTTCGCACAATGGGTAGGAGAAATGATCACTGACATCAATCAAAAAATCTTGCTTATTACCTATGAAAACAAAGCAGAAGAAGCCATCACACGTTTGTCGCGCGTAGGATATGATGGGGTCATCGGTTATTTAGAAGGGGGCTTTAATGCATGGTTAGATGCCAACAAATCCATTGAAACCATCGAAAGAGAAAATGCAGATGCATTGGCCATTCAATACACCCAAAAGCCATTGATTATTGATGTAAGAAAAAAGAGTGAATTTGATTCTGAACACATTGTAGGAGCACTCAATATACCACTCAATCAAATCAATCAACATTTGGCTGAGATTCCCAAAAAACAACATTTCTTTTTGCATTGTGCTGGTGGTTATCGCAGCATGATTGCCGCTTCAATTTTAAAGCAGCGCGGATGGTATAATTTCACAGAAATAAGAGGCGGTTTTGCGGAAATGGCCAAAACCAGTTTGCCTAAAACCAACTATGTGTGCCCAACAACTTTATTATAATTTAATATTTTAGCTATATGCCACTTTATCGTCAAGTTGGAAAAATACCACACAAACGCCACACCGTTTTTAGACAACCCAATGGAAACCTATACCATGAAGAATTATTTGGAACCGAAGGTTTTGCAGGGGTTTCATCACTCGTTTACCATTTATATCCGCCAACCATCGTTAAATCCATGGGCGAACCCTACAGTGTCCGTCCAGAAATAGCCACAGAAGATAACTTGCAAAATCGCAGTTACCTAGGGTTTGATATTGCCCCCGAAGCCGATTATATCCAAAGTCGCAAAGTGCTTTTTGCAAACAATGATTTGCAGATAGGCATGGCTGCACCATCAAAAAGTGCCAACGATTATTTTTTTAAAAATGCAGATGCCGATGAAATGTTATTCATCCACAAAGGATCTGGAGTTTTAAAAACCATGTATGGCAAATTGGATTTTAAATATGGCGATTATCTTATCATTCCAAGAGGTACCACCTACCAAATACAATTCGATACCGCTGAAAATAAAATACTGTTTGTTGAATCCTTTAGTCCGATTGAAACCCCTGCGAGATACCGCAATCAATATGGTCAATTTTTAGAGCATTCACCTTTTTGCGAACGCGACTTTCGCATGCCATACGACATGGAAACACATGATGAAAAGGGTGAGTTCTTAATTAAAATAAAAAAGCGTGGGTTAATCTATCCATACGTCTACGAAACACATCCATTTGATGTAATAGGCTATGATGGCTGTTCTTATCCATATGCCATTTCAATTCACGACTTCGAACCTATTACTGGTCGAATTCACATGCCACCCCCAATACACCAACAGTTCCAAGCGAATAATTTTGTGATTTGCTCTTTTGTGCCGCGCTTATACGATTACCATCCAGATGCCATTCCTGCGCCTTATCACCACAGTAATATCGACAGTGATGAGTTGCTGTATTATGTTGATGGTGACTTTATGAGTCGCAATGATATTCAACAAGGACAAATCACCTTGCATACTGGCGGCCTTCCGCATGGTCCACATCCTGGTGCAATCGAAAGAAGCATAGGTAAAAAAGAAACCAATGAATTGGCCGTGATGATAGATCCCTTTAAACCAGTTCAAATAACCAAAGCAGCCCTCGAAATTGAAATAAAAGATTATTACAATTCATGGCAATACCAACTTTAAAAAAATAATTTGAAATCAAATAAATATGATCACAGAAGATTTAACCCAAGTTAAAAACTTTCAGTATTCTGAAACTCAAAAAATATTTGCCGATGCGAAAGATTTTTTACCGATTAATGGCACCGATTATGTTGAGTTATATGTAGGTAATGCAAAGCAAGCAGCCCATTTTTACAAGACGGCTTTTGGATTCCAAGATCTTGCCTATGCTGGTTTAGAAACGGGTGTAAAAGATCGCACCTCCTATGTATTGCAACAAGGAAAAATTCGTTTAGTGCTAACAACACCTTTAGATCCTGCAAGTGATATTTCAAAACATTTAACACAACATGGTGATGGTGTCAAGGTGATTGCACTATGGGTAAATGATGCTTACGATGCGTATCATCAAACAATAACAAGAGGTGCAGAGAATTATCTGTTACCAGAGACCATCGAAGATAAAGATGGTATCATAAGGAGAGCGGGGATTAAAACCTATGGTGATACCGTTCACATTTTCATAGAAAGAAAAAATTACAATGGTGTTTTCTTGCCAGGTTACGAAAAGTTAACAACTGAATACAATCCTATCCCAACTGGGTTGAAATACATTGACCACATGGTAGGAAATGTAGAAATGGGCAGCATGAATAAATGGTCTGATTTTTATGCCAACGTGATGGGATTTGCCAATATAGTGACATTCGACGACAAAGACATTTCGACTGAGTATACAGCATTGATGAGTAAGGTAATGACCAATGGTAACGGTTACATTAAATTTCCAATCAACGAGCCCGCAGTTGGTAAAAAGAAATCGCAGGTAGAAGAATATTTAGATTTTTATAGAGGTCCAGGCTGTCAACATATTGCAGTAGCCACTGATGATATTGTTTTTACCATTTCAGAAATGCGCAAACGTGGTGTTGAGTTTTTGTATGTGCCAGGCACTTATTACGACAGTGTGCCCAACCGCGTTGGTAATATTGAAGAGAATTTAATGGAATTAAAAAAATGGGGTATCATGGTAGATAGGGATGAGGAAGGTTACCTGTTACAGATATTTACAAAACCTGTAGAAGATCGTCCAACTTTATTCTTCGAAATTATTCAAAGAAAAGGTGCGCGTTCATTCGGCAAAGGAAATTTTCAAGCTTTATTCGAATCGATAGAGGCTGAACAGGCCAGAAGAGGTACCCTATAATTAAAATCTATGAAAGTTTCGAATCCTATCAATTTAAATAAATGGATTAATGACAATCGCCATTTGTTAAAGCCACCAGTTGGCAATCAAGTGGTTTATAAAGACAGTGAATTTATGGTGATGGTAGTTGGCGGTCCCAATGCACGCAAGGAGTTTCACTACAATGAAGGCGAGGAATTGTTTTATCAGCTAGAAGGTGAAATGCAATTGCCCATTCGCGAGGATGGAAAAACACGCATGATTACCATCAAAGAAGGGGAACTTTTTTTATTGCCGCCTAAGGTTGAACATTCACCACAAAGGTTCCCAAATACAGTTGGTTTAGTGATAGAGCGAGAAAGACAAAAAGATGAGCTAGATGCTTGTGCTTGGTATTGTGAAAATTGTGATAAAGAATTGTACAGAGCGCGTTTTCATTGCACCGATATTGTCGGTCAGTTGCCAGTATTAATGCAAAGCTTTTATGATAATATCAATTTAAGAACTTGCAAACATTGCGGCTCGGTAATGGAAGTTCCAACTTTAAAAACAGAATTGAAATAAAATGAAAGAAGCAACAATTATTGGTTCTGGTTTGGTAGGCTCACTTTGGGCCATCTATTTAGCGAAAGCAGGCTACAAAGTAGAAATTTTTGAAAGAAGACCTGACATGCGATTAACCAAAATGTCGGCTGGCAAGTCGATTAATTTGGCCACTTCCTACCGCGGTTGGAAAGCATTGGATGAAGTTGGTATAGGTCATGAAATTAGAAAAATTGCCATCCCAATGCATGGTCGCACCATCCATAATTTAGATAGCACACTTGCGTATCAACCTTATGGTACAGAAGGTCAGGCCATTTATTCAGTTTCGCGTGGCGAGATTAATGCGAAATTGATGAGCATTGCAGAAGAGAATTTAGCAACCAAGATTCATTTCAACGAAGAGTGTATCAATGTCGATTATGACAAAGGGATAGCCTACTTTAAAAATACCCAAACGGGTGAATTGTCAGAGCATCAATCCGAGGTTGTTTTTGCCACCGATGGTGCTTTTTCTGCCGCCAGGTATAGTGCTATGCAAAAGCTAGATCGGTTTAGCTATTCACAAAATTATATTCCCGATGGTTACAAAGAAATTTTATTGCCAGCCAATGCCGATAGTTCTTATAAATTAGAAAAACAAACCTTGCATATTTGGCCACGCGGGCGCTTTATGTTGATTGCGCTTCCCAATTTCGATGGCTCATTCACTTGTACTTTGTTCATGCCATTCGAAGGCCATGAATTTTGTTTTAATGATTTAAAAACAAAGGAAGATGTGACCAGTTTTTTCAAAATTGTTTTTCCAGATTTTTTTAATTTAATGCCTAACGTAGCCGATAGCTGGGATTCACATCCTTTGTCTTCTTTGGCCATTATCCGTTGTTTCCCTTGGACTCACAATAAGCTAGCACTAATAGGCGATGCAGCGCATGCCACCGTTCCTTTTTTCGGACAAGGTATGAACTGTGGTTTTGAAGATTGCTCAGTGCTTTTTTCATTGATGCAAGAACACAATGAAGATTGGCCAGCAGTTTTTAAAGCCTATGAAATTGCCCGCAAACCCAATGGTGATGCCGTACAAGATTTATCTCTTCAAAATTATTTGGTGATGCGCGACAAGGTAAGTGACCCCGCTTACCAATTGCAACAAAAAATTGAAAGACGCATCAGCGAAATTTATCCTAATCATTATTTTCCTCTGTATAGCATGGTTTCCTTTAGTGATATAGAGTACAAGGTTGCCCTCGAGAAAGGCAATCTACAAAGCGAAATGATTAGCGATATTATACAAAATAATCACATTACATCCGATACACCACAAGAACAGATTGATGCCATTATTCACCATTTGTTCGATCATAATCCCGTACTATAAAATTTAACTTTTTCCCACACGTTTCCTTCAATGAACATCATAAAATTTACCGCCCACGATAGCCATGAAAAACTATTTGTGCAGACATTAAGAAAAAATGTCAATGCTTATTTTAAAAATAATCAGCTCTCTACCAAAGCCAATACCGCAATGGTCTTTAAAACCATTGTTTTGTTAAGCCTTTATCTTGTGCCCTACGCACTTATATTAAGCATACCGATGTCGACCTTCATGGCACTTCTTTTAACAGTGGTAATGGGCATTGGCGTTGCTGGTGTAGGCATGGGTGTTATGCACGATGCTTGCCATGGTTCCTATTCCAAACGTCAATGGGTGAATAAATGGCTCTCAGGTACTTTATACTTGTTGGGAAGCAACATTTTGAATTGGAAAATTCAACACAATGTTTTGCATCATACGTACACCAATATTTCTGGTTTAGATGAAGACATTGATTCAAAAGGGCCCATTCGTTTATCTGAAAATAAACCCTTGAAATGGTTTCATAAATTTCAATTTATTTATGCCTTTATTTTTTATGGCTTAATGACCTTAACCATGCTCTTCAACGATTTTTCAAGGTTGTTTAATTATAATAAAAATGGCTTGGTAAAGGGTCAAAATAAAAAGTTATCGAGCGAATATACCAAAATGGTGTTTCGCAAAATTATCTACTTAACCGTCATCCTTGGATTACCCCTTTGGTTAACCAATTTTACTTGGTTGCAAGTACTTGTTGGTTTTTTTATGATGCATTGGGTGGCAAGCATCATTTTGAGCTTTGTGTTTCAAATGGCCCATGTGGTTGAAGGTGCCGAACAACCCGTTCCCGGTCATAATATCGATAGCGATTGGTTGGTGCACCAATTGCACACCACCAGCGATTTTGCCCGCAACAATAAATTAATTGGTTGGTATGTGGGTGGACTTAATTTTCAAATAGAACACCATTTATTTGCCAATATTTGTCATATTCACTATCCAAAATTAGCACCTCTTGTTGAGCAAACTGCTAAAGAATTTGGGATGCCCTATAACTTAAAGCCAAGTTTTGGAGCAGCCCTTAATTCGCACATTAAACGCTTAAAAGATTTGGGTGTAACACCGATGGTCAATTCAATTTAAGTAGAGATTATGAGAGAAGAACAAGCACAATTACATCAACGCATTGAAGAAAAATTCAAAGCCATCGATCAGAATCCTGATGTGCATTTGGAAGGATTGATATGGGCAAAACCAATTACCTATTGGGATTATATTCATACCGATGCCTTGTTAAATTTACAATTGCAACGCAGTACATTGCCCGATGAAATGGTGTTCATTATGTACCACCAAATCAATGAGCTCCTTTTTAAAATGATTTTATGGGAGATTGATCAGTTGAGCCAATGCGAGACGATTACTGCACCCTTTTTTACTGAAAAATTAAGACGCATTAGTCGCTACTTTGATATGCTCTCTTCATCGTTCGATATCATGGGCGATGGCATGGAAAAGGAACAATACATGAAATTTAGAAATACACTGACCCCTGCAAGTGGATTTCAAAGTGCGCAATACCGTTTAATTGAATTTTCGTCAACCGAGTTGATTAATTTAATCGACCACCGTTTTAGAGCGAGTATCGATCGAAATACACCCTATGAACATGCCTACGAACATTTGTATTGGCAAGCCGCTGGTAAAGACCATGCAACAGGTAAAAAAAATACTTTGATACAGTTGTTTGAAAAAAGATACAAGGCAGATTTTCTCATCAAGATGGAAGCCTATAATACTACTAATTTGTGGACCCGATTTAAGCAATTGCCCGATGCTGTTAAAAAAGATGAAGCCTTGATTAAAGCCATGCGACATTATGATTATACTGTGAATGTTACTTGGGTAATGGCGCATTACGATGCTGCCGGCAAATACCTTGGCAATGCCGAGGCAACAGGTGGTAGCGACTGGCGAAAATACATGCATCCTAAATACCAACGCAGAATTTTCTTTCCTGAATTATGGTCGGAAGAAGAATTGAAAAATTGGGGAACATTTTAACATAAAAATTAGTATTCATCATTAAAATAAAATCAGTATGACAGAAGAAGAAAAATTAAAACGCTTCAATGCGTTGATTGAACAAGATGAGAAAATAGAGCCGAAGGATTGGATGCCAGAAGCGTATCGCAAAACGGTATTGCGACAAATGACCCAACATGCGCATTCAGAAGTCATCGGTATGCAACCCGAAGGCAATTGGGTGTTACGCGCACCAACTTTAAGAGCGAAGAAAATTTTGTTAGCCAAAATTCAAGATGAGGGTGGGCATGGTTTGTATCTGTATTCAGCAGCCGAAACTTTGGGCATGGACAGAAGCGAAATGATACAACAACTGCACGAAGGCAAAGCCAAATATTCACATATCTTTAATTACCCAACTTTAAATTGGGCCGATATAGGCGCGATTGGATGGTTGGTGGATGGTGCTGCTATCGTAAACCAAGTTTCGCTTCAGAGGACTTCCTATGGGCCTTATTCGCGGGCTATGGTGCGTATCTGTAAGGAAGAAAGTTTTCATCAACGCCAGGGTTACGAAATCATGGCGACCATGATGAACGGTACAGCAGCTCAAAAAGAAATGGCACAAGACGCGATGAACCGCTGGTGGTGGCCTTCGCTCATGATGTTCGGTCCTTCAGATAAAGATTCATGGCATACCCAAGAATCGATGCAATGGAAAATTAAACGCGCTAGCAACGATGATTTGCGTCAAAAATTCATTGATAAAACAGTCGATCAAGCATACGTCATTGGCTTAACAGTGCCCGATAAAGATTTGAAATTTAATGAAACAACCAAGCACTGGGAAACAGGCGCCATTAATTGGGATGAGTTTTGGAATGTGGTAAAAGGCAATGGTTTGTGCAACCACAAACGCATGGCACACCATATCAAATACCACAATGAAGGGCAATGGGTAAGGCAAGCGGTTTTGGCTTATTCAGAAAAAATAAATGCCATGCAATCGGCAACAAGTCTTTAAAATATATACCAATCTTAAAATTAATAAATACAATGGAAAATAATAATGATCAACTTCCTTTATGGGAAGTATTTATTCAAAAAGGAGGAAGTCCTTTTAAACACGAAGGCAGTATCCACGCATCAGACAAAAACATGGCTTTGCAAAACGCCCGTGATATTTATACAAGAAGAGGCGAAGGTCGCCTTATTTGGGTGGTGCCATCGAGTAGCATAGCCGCTACTACGGTCGAAGAAGAAGCAGAATTTTTTGATCCTGCAGATGACAAAATATACAGACATCCTACATTTTATAAAATGCCAGAAGGCGCAAAAAACATTTAATCCTCTAAATTATGACAACCAAAGAAGCATTATACAATTATGTACTGCGTTTGGCAGATGATAACTTAATTCTAGCACAGCGCTTGGCAGAGTGGTGTAGCTGCGGTCCTATATTGGAAGAAGATTTAGCCATAACCAATATTTCATTGGATTTGCTTGGACAGGCAGAAGATTTTTATGAATATGCAAGTGAATTAAATGGCGAAAAAAATGTTGATGAACTCGCTTTCTTAAGAAGCGAACGCGAATACTTTAACCACTTATTGGTTGAACAACCCAATGGTGATTTTGCCTGCAGCATGGTGCGTCAAATGTTATTTGCAACCTATGCAAAACATTTGTATGAAGCCTTGTTGAACAGTCGCGATGAGAAACTGGTAGCACTTGCAACCAAAGGTTTGAAAGAAGTAAAATACCATTTTAGACACAGCAGTGAGTGGATTATTCGTTTTGGTAAAGGTACCGAAGAAAGCAATGTGCGTACCCAAAATGCCATCAATGAATTATGGCGTTATACCGATGATTTGTTCGAAATGAATGAAACCGATAAGGTGTTAATTACCCAAAGTATTGGCTTTAGTTTAAAAGATATTTATCCCTTGTGGAAGGCAGAAATTTCGCATGTTTTAGATGCGGCCAATATAACGATACCTGAATTAGGGAATGTTATAACAGGTGGTATCAATGGGATGCATACCGAATACCTTGGTCATATTTTAGCAGAAATGCAGTTTTTACAAAGGGCGCATCCAGGTGCTAAATGGTAGAAATAGTTAAGGTTTTTCTTTAATGATGCCCCTTGCTTTTAAACTTTTATAGTTCGATCGCAAACGAATAAACCACAGTATCTTTTCTTCTTCATAGAAGTAAATGGTATTTGGGATTGGGCGTTTGAATTTGCTATACAAAGCCAAGCAATATGATTTTGATGAGCTGCCACTTGCACTATCGCTTTGTTGGTAGTAAAAAGGAAATATGCTCACTTCTTTTTTACCTTCCTTTTTTACATGTGAATACACCTTGTAGAGAAAGCGGTATTCATAGCCATGGTTAGGATATTTGTTGACAATAAGTGTCTTAAATAGAAAACTGTTTTTGCGCAATCCATTGGTGTCTTTTTGGTGGGCATACAATTGCCACAGCAAATTGAACTGTTTTGCACTTTCTGTCTTTCTGTAATAATAAAAAGGGAGCACCGCATTGTATTGCAGATTGGCAGTTTTTTTATACCATAAAAGCGGTGCGAATCGGAAAGTTTTAGCGGTGCGGTCCTTTTCATATTCGCACAACGGCCATAGAAAACTTATTCTTTTCTCGGTAGGGGTAGCCGATTGATTGTACAAAAAGTACAAGATGTGAAAGTTTTTTCGTTCGTTTTGGTCTTTTGAATAACTAAAGAGTGGTACTAAAGTAACCGTGTGTTTATGGTTGTGATGCACATTCCAAAAGAGCGGGGTGAATGCAAAATGACGGTTGGTGTTATACAAACTTTTACCAGTACTAATAAGTGGAAAGAAAGTAAAACTGTTGTAATAATTATTTTTAAAACTGTAGACCAATGGGAATAGCACTGTGTTTTTTTGATTTGGTGTATTCCTTCTAAAATATATTGGAAAAAGTATGCGCGACTGGTAAATATTTGAATCGATGGTTAGCTTAGAGTAAAAGTAAATAGGAAACAAGGTTGTTGAGGTTTTTCTTTCGCTTCGATAATGCCAAATAAAAGGCGTAATGCCCGTTTGCTTTATGTTTGCATAGGTGTTGTTGTCGCGGAAGTACAGCGGAAAAACAAGGGTTGTTTTATGCTCAAAAGTGTCAATCTTTTTATTTTTGTATAAGACAATAGGGAAGAAGGTGGTAACTGTTTTAAGTGGCGATTTATAATGCCAGGCCAAAGGTGTAATGGCCCTGATCGTTACTTTTTCTTTGTGATTGTAACTGCTTAAATAAATTGGAAAAAAAGTATAGGTTTTCCTTATATTGTTTTTGTAGGAAAAACTCAATGGGAAAATAACGGTATTGGTATCTTTGTTAGTCGTAGTTTTCCAGTACAAAGGAAATAACACGCGTTTATGCGATGCATACATTGATTTCAAATGGTTGTCATAGCTCCAATACAAGGGGAACAAGACCCTGGCTTTTCTATTGCTTTCTGTTCTGCTCCACCAAATTGGGAACAATGTATTAGAAGTTTTGTAATAGTTTTTCGAGTAATACCAAATCGGAAATAAGTAACGGTTGACATTGTTAGATTCCTTGAATTGCCAATACAAAGGTGTTATCGCTAAATGTTTTTTGCTACTATCTGTTGCTTGTCCTTTGCTAAAGAAAGGCATGATGGCAAAGGTTTTGTACTTGTAGCTTTTTAGGCTCCAAACAAAAGGAAATAATACTTTTGAATTGCGTTCCATGCTCGAGTCTTTGAAATGCCACCACAATGGAAAAACGACATTGTAGCCACTATAGCCATCTTTGTTATTCCACAATTTCTTCTGCCACCAAATGGGAAACAAGACATTGCTGTAGCCACTGTCTGTTTTGTAATGTATGTTTTTATGCCAATAAAGCGGTGTAATTGCAAAATAATTGTAATAATTGGACTTGCTTCTGCCTTTTGCATAAAACGGCATGAATGCAAATGCTTTGGAGTAATAAGTGTTGTAACTCCATAACAAAGGAAATACTACATAATTATCTCGACTGCTTTCTTTTCTTCGCCAATAGAATGGAAAAAAATCGCGCTTTATCTTGCCGGTAGAAAGATTAACTTCGCTTACATACCAAGGAAAAATATAGGATTTGTTGATGGTATCAAAAAGAAAAACCTTGTTTTTGTCTTTAGCATATTGGTATTTTTTCCTAATCTCATTTGTTTTAACGTAAAATGGAAACACCCAATTACTGGTTTTCCATTCCTTCTTCACTTGTCCAATCAATGGCGTAATCAATATATGACTTCTTGTGTAATCAGTTGAATGGCCTACAGAGGCTAAAGGAAAAAATGTAAAGGTTTTATAATTGTTTTTTTGTGTGGCCCAAATAATTGGAAAAAGGGTGCGGGTATAATCTACTCCATACTGGTACGACCAATAAACAGGAAACAAAACCCTTTGTTTATAGTAATGATTGTTGTAAGCAAAATACAAAGGAAATAGAACGGTTCTTTTAAAACTGTCCGTATTGCTGTGTATTTTTTTATAATAAAAGAACGGATATAAAGCAGTGGTACTGCCATATTGATTGTAATTAAAATGCCAAAACAATGGCGTAATGGCTAGGTATTTATATTGTTTGTAATGGTAAGAACCAAAACTGTACAATGGGAAAAAGGTATTGGATTTTTTTTCGGGTGAATTGAAATACCAATACAATGGGAAGGCCACAAAATGGGTGCGTTTAGTCAATTGATCTTGCTTATACCACAAGAAAAAAAGCAAACTGTTTTTTAAATAACTACCATCTTTAGATTTTGCGAATTCAATTAAACTAATTTCTGGTGCGAGCTCCAAAAATTTATAACTGTGTATCTGTTTTTTAAAATCAATATGTGTTCTGTAGACCGTCGGATAGCCAATGGTTAAAAAGCGTGTATCCTTTCTTTTAACGCTGCTATCGTGCCAAAATAAGGGCAACAAATGACTGTGATGAAGGGTGTCTATAAAGTTGCGTTTGTTTTGAAATAAAGTAAATGCAATTTGCAAATCTTTGCCGTATGGTTCAACCGTTTTTCTGATGATAGGCCATAAATAAATATTTTTACCACGGGTAATGCCCAAATCAAAACTCATTTTGATTTTTGTTGAATCTACTTGCGATTGGATGTTTGAAACAAACAGTAGACAGCAGCAAATAAGAAGACCTCTTCTGAACATTTCACACAAATATAGGCGAATATTCTTGAATCGAATAGGTAGGGTATTGAAAGCTACAACCAATTTTGAATCAATTTAGGCAGGGCGTTCGCGGCCGTATCTCGAATTAATTCTACACGTGTATTATTTAAATTTTGGTGCCTATTCGGATCGATTAAATAAATGGGACAATCGGTGGGTGCGTAGTGCATTAAACCCGCTGCGGGGTATACTTCTAAGCTAGTGCCAACAATGATTAAAACATCGGCCTCCATTACTACTTCAACAGCCTTTTCTATCATGGGTACAGCCTCTCCAAACCAAACAATATGTGGTCGAAGCAAACTGCCTTGATTGCAAATAGCACCGTAAGGCATGGCTTTATAACCCACTTCATAAATATCAGTTTCAAATTTTGTACTTCTCATTTTGGTGAGCTCGCCATGCAAATGCAGAATGTTAGTAGAACCCGCCCTTTCATGCAAATCGTCTACATTTTGTGTGATGATAACAACCACATGTTGGTCTTCTAAAAGTTTAAGCGCTTTATGTCCAGCATTGGGCTCCACCTCGGCCAATTGTAGGCGTCTTTTATTGTAAAATTCTGTGACCAATTCGGGGTTTTTTCGCCAGCCTTCAGGACTGGCCACTTCCATGATATCATGGCCTTCCCATAAACCACCTGCATCGCGAAAGGTGCTTATACCGCTCTCAGCACTCATGCCTGCACCAGTCAATACCACAATTTTTTTCATCCTCAAATTTAAAAAAGTTTATTCATTAAATGTGTTCTATTGGTCGCGATTTTTTTTGAAACTAAAAAAAATAAAATAATTTCCCATTTTGGGAATTTTTTTGTATTTTTGTGTGAATAATAAAATCATTGAGGATTATTGCAAAAAAAATATTGCGAGATTTTTGGACTAAACACGCCAATAGTGAACAACAATTAAAGGCATGGTTTCAAGAAACTCACAAAGCAAAATGGACCGGGCCGCATGAAATTAAAGAAGCCTACCCTAGTGCTAGCTTTTTAGCAAATAATCGCATTGTTTTTAATATTAAGGGCAATAGTTACAGACTCATTGTACGTGTTAACTATGATTATCAGATGGTTTGGATACGGTTCATTGGGACCCATGCAGAATATGATAAAATAAACGCTAATAAAATTTGAGATGATATGAATATTAAACCGATTAAAACAGAAGAAGATTACAAGAAGGCTTTACAAAAATTAGAATCCATTTTTGATGCAAAACCCAATTCTAAAAAGGGTGATGAATTAGAGATGCTCGGTATTTTAATTGAACAATATGAAAACGAGCATTTCCCTATTGATTTGCCTGATCCAATTGAGGCCATTAAATTTAGAATGGAACAAATGGGTTACAATCAAACAGACTTAGGAAACCTTATTAATTCGAAAAGTAGGGCCAGTGAAATCTTGAATAAAAAAAGAAAATTGAGTTTAGAGATGATTAGGCAAATTCATGATATACTAAATATACCCACAGATGTGCTCATTCAGTCATATTAAGCAATTCCCTAAAGTTCAGAAAACACCTTTTTCCCTTTTTTGAAATAGGCCCACACCAAACTTTTTCTATAAACTTCAGGATGGTAATAAGCCTTGTTCTTGTTAATCACTTGGCGCTTCTTCCACCATTTGCCAATTTGAAAAATAAAATGAAAATGGGCCTTGGCAATGGCTTTGAATTCGCCAGTATTGCCTTGGAATAAAAAACGGTAAGCCGCTATATGATCGAGGATTAATCGCATGATAATGACAGGCAACAAACGACTAGCCGGTAAATTTTTTAACAATAAAATCAATCCATTTCTAAAATTGAGAAAGGTCTTTCTAGGATTCGATTTGTGCATGGTGCCGCCACCAACATGGTAAACAACACTCTGCGGACAAACCCACACCAAATGGCCTTCGTTTTGCAAGCGCCAACACAAATCGATTTCTTCCATATGCGCGAAAAAATCTTCGTCTAAACCACCCAATTGATGGTACAAATCGGCCTTTATAAATAAAGCTGCACCGGTGGCCCAAAACACTTGTCGCGCATCATCATATTGCCCTTTATCGGTTTCGATGGTATCGAATAGTCGACCTCTGCAATAAGGATAGCCGTATTGATCAATAAAGCCCCCACTGCCGCCAGCATATTCAAATTTTTCGGGTGATTGATAATCCAGTAATTTTGGTTGAATAGCCGCAATCATTGGATTCTTTTCTACCAAATCAACCATGGGCTGAATCCAATTGGGATCTACCTTTACATCGCTATTGAGCAGTACATAATAATCTGCGGTAACTTGTTTGAGTGCGCGGTTATAACCACCAGTAAAGCCGTAATTTTTTTCTAAAGCAATTACTTCAATTTGCGGGAAATTTTGTTTGACATAGTTTACAGAATCGTCCGTAGAGGCATTGTCTGCAACCACTATTTTTAAGTTACTGTATTGGGTAGCGTATACCGATGGTAAGAATTCTGCTAAGAATTTTTGTGTATTGTAATTTAATATAACAATGGCTACTTGCTTCATTCAGGCGAACTAGCTTCTGTGATTTCGAAAGGCACAAATACAAACTGTCCACCGTATTCGGTGACTAAAAAAATGCAACAAAATTTCGCTGGGTCTTTAAAAGCATCTTTAAACCGATCGGCATTGCCGGGTTTAATAATGTTGCGACTCACAAATTCTTCTAAAGTGCTCGCTTGAATGGTGAAATTAATGCCCAATTCTTCGCGGTCGAGGATTACCTCTCCTAATTTTACTTCGGCCTGATGGGCAATGAAAATTGGAAAGGCACTAAAGCCTTCCTTGATAATGTCTTCACTCACTTCCTTAATGGCATCTTTAAATAAATTAAGATCCAATCGCAGGCTGTTTAAATAGGTTTTTAATAGGTCCTCGGTCATCATATCGCATGGCAAAAATACTATATTGTTCTTGCTTCGTCAAAACAGAACACCGAACAAGCTTTTTTATCGACCAATGAAAGGTTTTCATAAAATTATTTTTGAGTGATAGCAAGGGTTGTAGAAATAATTTAAAATTTAAAGACACGTTTTAACAACTTTCATCGTCTTTAAGGAAATGAAGAAATTATTAGGCTTCCTTTCCATTGGTTTATGGCTTCTCAATGCTCAATTGTCCCAAGCGCAAGTTTCAGAATGGCGTTTTGGTGTCATTGGTAAAATGGCATACAACCGATTGAAAATAGAAACACCAGATAACAAAGTGCTGAATCAAAATGAACCAGGTGCAAAGGCAGCAGGGGGTTTTTATGTAGCACGCACCTTAGGCAATACATTTTTCATCGATGGTTCTGTCGCTTTTACACGGGCTTTGTATACCGCAAATTTTACACGAAATAATGCCATATTAATTGATGCTGATATTCGCTTTACCGAAATCAACCTTGCATTAAATTTAGTATTAAATCCTAAGTCAGAAAAGGTCAATGTATTTTTATTTGGAGGCGGACAATTGCTAGTACGCAGATGGGGCGAAGAAAGATTTAATAATGCGGTAGTACCTAATGCTTTTTGGCCAAAAAGCAGATTCATGGCCCAAGGGGGCTTGGGTGCAAAATGTACCATTGGCAATACCGTTTATCTTCAACCATTTGTAGGCTTTAGATATGCACTTGAACAACAATTGGTATACGATACCCCGCTTAATCAATACTATTTTGGAGTGGTCTTGTGTTTTGGGGCAAAGGGCCAACCTAAAAATAGATATAAAAAATGTCCAACCGAATTCTAAATAATAGATAAATACCATGAAAAATAAAATTTTAATCCTTTTGATGTCTGTTACAGTTTTGCTTTTTCAAGCCTGTAAAAAAGACCGCACGACAGTGTATGTAACAACCCCCTCAAATCCAATCACACCAGTGGTTATTCCTCCTTCTTCATTTACTACGCTCAAAGCTTTTATGAATACTTTAAGACCCCAAATACAAGCCTTTAGTTTCGATAATTCGGTTGGTGGAACTGTGAGGGGTGATAAGGGAATGACGTTTACTTTCGCAGCCTCATCGTTTCGCAATGCATCCAATGTGCCAGTAGTTGGTGTGGTAAAAATAAATTTGATTGAAGTGAACCGTTATGCCGAAATGCTAGGAACAGGTGCATTTACCGAAGCAACCAACGGCTTACTCAGTTCAGCTGCCATGTTTAATATTACAGCCTCCCAAAATGGACAAACTGTTTATTTAGTAAAGCCCGT
>CAJBKH010000179.1 GCA_903953615.1 uncultured Bacteroidota bacterium | reverse complement strand
GATTGAAAGCAACAATAAAAACAGAAAAATCAATATTCTATTTTCTTCAGATAGTCTTAGCATTACCATACGCCCCGATTCATTCTTAAGACCTGGCCTTACATCTTATGTCTTATCTGCTAAGTTTTTTGCTGAAAAATACAATCTGGTAAGCAAAAAATGGGAGAAAATTTTAAAGTCTAATCGGCTTCCTTGGGATACCACCTTGATTATACCATTTACAACAGAATTGATGGCCTCTATAAATGACTCTAATATGAGTTATTCAACACCATTGGCTGGCGAAAACTATTTCAAGAAAGGCGATTTTAGCAGTGGCAAATTGGTGTTAAAACAAAACGATGTACAAAATACATTTTTTACTGGAACCTTGCACACAGTCTCACCTTACAGAGATTTCGATCTGTTAAAAGGATATTATGTTTACTATGGTTTATTCGCTTCAGCAGGTAATCCAAGTGATACGGTGCGTGTAGGACTTACCTTTTTCAACAATGAGGTGCGATACAGTATTCCACCATCTTTGGTAACAGGTAAATTGTACCAGTTTAGAATTGTAAGAGAAAAGGTGCCTGGTACGAATATGGTAAGAAACAATTCATTTAGTTATTTGGGCTCTCAAAATACTTTTCAAATGCGCAGAATCGAGGCTGCAGATAAGGCAGAGTTACGCGCCATTGTTTATAGTTTTAATTTCAAAGTGAGCAAGTACAATACAATGGTCG
Source organism: uncultured Bacteroidota bacterium (assembly GCA_903953615.1). GTDB lineage: Bacteria > Bacteroidota > Bacteroidia > NS11-12g > UBA955 > JABMMZ01. The sequence continues at coordinate 3,447 of CAJBKH010000179.1, read as the reverse complement.
ATAAGATTAAACAATTGAAATTGAATTCAAATGCTTATTATTTCTATACCAACGACACCATTCGCGCAATAGCCAATACCGATGAACCATTTGAAGAATATGAGGTGAAACAATATAAATATCCTGTACCTAGTTCTAATATAACATTGCCTGCCCCAATGGTGCTTTCATGTTCTAACAATGTGACAGACGACAACCAATGGATGGTTAATGATTACAGACCAAAAGTATATAAAGCAGGCGATAGTTTGCAAAGAAAAAGGTCAAATTTATCTACACCTTTTGTCGATAGAACCAAAAATTTAGAAGGTGTAGTTTTGAATATGAATGAGCATATTTTCAAACCACTTCCGAGCGTAAATCTTTTGTTTAATTACGATTTCAGATTAGTGAATTTGCGCTTAAATACTGTCAGCTCAGCCATTGCAAGTTTGGATATCGCTAGACTCAGTGGAAATGTTTTGAATATTGATTTAAATAGCGACCAATTGAGTTTGAATACAGATGGGACTATAGGTAGCGGTTCTTTTCTTACTAGTTCAACATCAGTCACAAATACAAGCACTACTACTACCACTGTTAAACCTGCATTGGGTAGCCAATTGCATTTTAATTACTTCCAATACAAATTAATTTACAGTGATTTTACGCGACTTAAATTATTGGCCAATGCTACTGTAGCTGCTAATCCTACGCTATGGTTTGCAGGTTTAACTACAGCTGAAATTGCGCTCGTGAATAGGGTTAGACCGAATACTTATACTTTTGTGGTACCATTTAATAACAATAAATTTGCCATCGCATTCCATAAAAACAGCAACAACAATGCGCCTCAAAATAGACTTTACATCAACAGTACCCATCAAAACCTTGCCTCGCTATCAACAATTGTAACAACAACAACAACAACAACAGCAACAACAGCACGCAACGCCGCCATCAGCACTTATGTTAAACTCTAATACCTTAAAGCCAATCTTATTTTGTATTGCATTTGCCTTTGTTCAAATGGCAATGGCGCAATCGAATATTGTATATCTTATAGGAAAAGGAAGGCACTGCGGTGATTCTGTGGTCTTGAGATGGAATGCCGAAGATGTGTTCTCTTTTGCCCAATTAATAAATAGCACAGTCCATATTGAACGAAAAACTGAAGCAGATAAAAACTTTGTTCCCATTGCCAAACAATCGGCTGTGCCTGTTCAAAATTGGAGTATAAACCAAGAAACCAAAAATCAATCGCTTCTGCTCGCTGCGGCATCTCTTCAACAACTTAGCAATACAGCGAAAGAAGAGCCGAAGGAATTGTCCAGTCAATTAGAATTAATGGAAAATCGGAAATTCTTTTGGGTGAATTTGTCATTGGCTGCCGATCTTAATCCAAATATTGCAAACCTGTGTAACCTCAGATTTGTAGACCATAAGGCAAGTCAATACAAAGATGTTCAGTATAAAATTTACATAGAATCAAACAGTTTTATAAGTGATACACTTTTTATATTCCTTGAAGGTGGTAAGGAAATGTATAGAAATGATCAATGTACATTATCTGCAACAGAAGGCGAGTCATCCATACGCTTTGATTGGGTGGCCGATAAATCGTATTCAGCCTACTATATTCAAAAGTCCAAAAACAATGGTGTCACCTATCAAACGCTTAATTCAAGCCCGATGGTAATACCAGCCAATCAAGGGGACAAACCGATATTGTTTTGGACTGATAGTGTCAAAAATTACAAACCGAATTATTACCGTGTTATTGCTATAGACTTATTCGGCGATACTGCCATGATTTCAAAACCACTGAAAGCAATGGGAAGGGATAAAACGGCACCTCCTATGGTGACAGGATTTAAAGTAAAAGAAAATTCGGGGGTATTGAATTTAACTTGGGATTTAGTGGATGTCTTGTCAGGTGAAAAAGGGATTGCTATTGGGTTAAAGCATTCAAGTGAAGCACGCTATGAGCCCTTGCATAAAACGCTTTTGCCCACCAAAACAACGTCTTTTGAATACAAACCAAGCACAAAAGAAAAAGATTATTATTTTATTCTTCAACTGTTTGATACCGCTGGTAACAGCAGCAAAACGGAAGTCTATTGTCAATTAGAAGATAATATACCACCAGCTAAACCTGTTAAGCTAAGAGCAACTGTAGATACCAATGGTGTGGTTTGTGTTCGTTGGAATAAGAATTTAGAAAAAGATTTAAACGGATACTTAATCTATTTTTCAAATTCGGAAACAAGCGAGTTCAGTGGCATTGTTAATACCCCATATCCGGATACAGTTTTTTATGATACACTCTCTTTGCGCATGCTAAATAGAGAAGTTTATTATCGAATCGTAGCAACTGATTATCGCTTTAATTTGTCACCAACATCTGATATTGTAAAAGTGTTAAGACCAGATACACTTAAGCCAGTTTCGCCTTTAATTAAAGACTATAAAATAAGCGATTCTAGTATTCAGATTTTATGGGTACCAAGCAGTAGTATAGATGTGGTTTCACAAACCTTACTAAAAATAGATTTAGAAACAAAGACGAGCACCCGCATTAAATTGAATCTTAAAGATACTGTTTATAACGACAAACGCATCCAGTCAGGAAAACAGTATGCATACAGTTTGAGTGCAAGCGACGAATCGGGCAATGTATCGCCATCAACCAAAGGAATTGTATTGAAAACCTATAAAAATATTTACTTGCCGGCTTTAAAAGTATTTGTAGTGCTTTATGACTCTGTAAGCAATACTGTTAAGTTGCAATGGCAGCTTCCAGAGGGTTGCGCAGATGTGCTGAAAACTGTTGTTTATAAAGGAAAAGTTAAAGACAATATGATGCCAATGCCAAGTGACATAAAAAAAGGAAATTTAGTGTTTTATGATAAAAGTGTAGGCAGGGGAATGGTTTACTTTTATGCAATTAAAGTGTATTTTGTTGACGGCAGTCAAACGCTTATAACATCGCCAATTGGCATATTTACCAATTAATGGTTTCGGTTTATGCATTTCGATTATGCTTAAAGTTTATTATTTATGTATTAATTTTTTAAGGAACAGAAATAGAAATGTTTTATGTTTGTTGGAGAAAGGGTAACTAGAACCTGCTCCAATACATCCAAAATTGGGTGGATTGGAGAAGTTTTAGAAGTAAAACCTGCTCCTATAAACGAGTTATATGCCGATTTTAAACCAACATCATAACAATGAATAAATATTTATTACAAACCCTGACAACGTTTCTAATTATAGCAAACGTGAAAGCTCAACCACCTGCTGGTGCAGTTGCGGCTAAACCGAATATCATATATTATGCAGGCGGAAGCTGCAAATTTTATGATATCAATGACAACTTACTACTTTCTGTAGATGCTACTGAAGCAGGATGGTCAGCCACTCCTGCAAAAACAGCTTGGGTTGTTGTAACACCAAGCAATGGCGGAT
>CAJBKH010000178.1 GCA_903953615.1 uncultured Bacteroidota bacterium | reverse complement strand
GGATTTCGACATGGTGCGTTTGGGCATTGGATTGTATGGCATTGATCCATCTGGCACCCAACAAAATAAATTAGAAACAGTATTTACCCTAAAGACTAGCATCTCTCAAATAAAAACCATCGCTGCCAACGAGAGTGTTGGATATGCGCGAAAAGCTATCGAAAATAGGGCGCGCAAAATAGCAGTATTGGCCATTGGTTATGCCGATGGATTGAACAGGTTGCTGAGCAATGGAAAAGGTTCTTTTTTAATCAACGGTAAAAAGGCGCCAATTGTTGGTAATGTTTGCATGGACATGTGCATGGTTGATGTAAGCGATGTGCCTTGTAATGAAGGCGATGAAGCCATTTTATTCGGTCGTGAGCAAAGCATTTTGGATATAGCAAAAGAGTTGCAAACGATTCCTTACGAGGTGCTAACCGCCATTTCGCAGCGTGTAAAAAGGGTTTATGTAAGTGAGTAGTTGTTGTAAAAGAGGTTAATTGACAGTTTAAAGACTGCTCAGATAAGTTTATAGAACTTATAAAACTTTATCTAAAAAAATACTTACCTTTGCACCCGTTAAAAAAACATAAATTTCATACAAAAAATGACAACAAATAGAACATTTACGATGATAAAGCCCGATGCAGTTGCGAATGGGTACACAGGTAAAATTATTGATGATATTATCACTGCAGGTTTTAAAATCAAAGCAATGAAATACATTCACCTTACCAAAGCACAGGCTGAAGGTTTTTATGCGGTTCATGCTGAGCGTTCATTCTTTGGTGAATTAGTGAGTTTCATGTGCAGCGGTCCGATTGTGGCTGCTATTCTTGAAAAAGACAATGCGGTTGAAGATTTCAGAAAATTAATTGGTGCTACTAACCCAGCCAATGCTGAAGAAGGAACCATTCGTAAGAAATATGCGAAAAGCATTGAAGCCAATGCAGTGCATGGCAGCGATAGCGATGAGAATGCGGCCATTGAAGGCAATTATTATTTCTCAGACATCGAAAGATTCTAAGATTAACTTTATAAATTAAAAATCCTGATTGCAAAACAATCAGGATTTTTTTTTGATAGCTTGTAACTTTCTAAAAACTATCTTCGTTATACCATCATAACAGCAATGACCGAAAAGGAGTATAATACTACTGTTGAAACCCATGCCAATGCTTTGTTCAGATTCGTGTTTAAGAATTTAAAGGTAAGGGAAGATGCGGAGAACATTGTGCAAGATACTTTTGAGAGCTTGTGGTTAAATATAGAAAAGGTTGAATTTGCAAAAGCCAAGAGTTGGATATTTACAACAGGGTATCGCAAAATGATAGACCTTATCAGAAGGGATAAAAAGATGGTAGAAATGCCGGAACATGTTAAAGAGAATGGCAGAGAGGCTGCACAACCAGATATGAAAGCAATCGTTAACAAAGCCATGGATCGCTTGCCAGAAATACAAAGGACTGTAATAATGTTGCGCGATTATGAAGGCTATGATTACGCAGAGATTGGTAAGATCGCAGGACTGACAGAATCGCAAGTAAAGGTTTACATTTTTAGAGGAAGACAGACATTAAAAAACTATATCGTTAATTTAGAAAATATCATATGAAAATTAATAGCGAAAATATCGACGAACTGATGTTTCAGCTTTTGGAGGGCGACATTCAGGGGGAAGAAAGAACCCACTTGCTCGAAGCCATTGCTACCGACAAAGAATACAGTGCTTTGTGGCAAGCTTGGCAACAAACAGTGCTCAATCCGAATGATGAGTTAATTGTGATGCCATTAGCGCCCATGTTGAAGAAAAAGAAGGTCGTGCTTTGGTCTTGGAAGTACGGAGTTGCTGCCATGCTATGCCTAACAATAGGAGCTTCGGTTTTTTATATTAACCATTCGGCTAAGGAGGACAACCTTGTTGCCAATCAAAAGCCTAGGAATCCAAAATTAGAAATCATTAAGGTGCCTACAAACGAGCCAGTGAGCAATCGCCTTAAAGAAAAGGATACAGTTGTTTCCTTCAAACAGAAGATTGAGAGTATTGCAAAGAAAGGTAATGAAACAAAAACTAAAAGGTTAATACCACCTCCAAGAAGAGCACCTGTTCAAAATGTTGGCGAACAATTGGTTCAAAATATACGGCCAATAATGAATGCACCTATTAAGAACGATAGGGTAGAAAAGAAGGTTGCAATAGCAGAAGTTGTAACAGGTAACTTACCTACAGATACAGATAATTCGAATATATTGGTATCTGTACAAACACAAAGTAAGCCGCGTATAAAAACTACAGAAATCAAACAAATACTTAGTGAAAAAAAGAGCTTTTTATCTCGCGTATTTAGTAGACCTAGCTTTCAAATACTAAATGATAGTAATAGTATTTTAGATAGCAAAATATTAATTGAAAATAAAAAATATAAAATAATTGCAGGATTTTAATCAACTAAATAAACAATTAAAATAAATAAAAATGAAACCAATAAATTTAATAATCGGCCTTCTTTCTCTTGCCTATGCTTCAATCAATGCCCAGGCTCAAAGTGCGAATGATACTGTGAAAGTATTTTATAAGGGGAAAGTGTATAAAACTACAACTAAAAGGGATGCAGAAGAGGAAGAACGCTCTAAAACATGGAAATTTAGAGATACAGTTAAAAAAGAAATGGTGCTAATTAAAGTACTAATTAAGGATGACGATGGCGAGAATTGGGATACTGAAGCAACTTCTGTTGGACACGATTCAAGTATTAAATTGCAATGGGGTAATTTTAAAAAGAAGATATCCAGTGATGACAAACTTGTAAAAACCTATTTCATTCCAACGATTGAATTTGGATTTGTTTCAACTATAAATGAAAATAGTATTGAAGATAATCTTGATCCTGTTTTTGGAAAAAGTTGGTTTAGTAATGTTAATTGGATAAGACAAACTGTGAATCTTTCCCATAATAAATTCTTTCTAAGTTATGGATTGAATCAAAATTCTTATTCAATCAACTATAATAACAAGCAACAAGTTCAATACATAGATAACAATGGTTATTTAAAAACTAATATTGATACTATCAATCACTATAAAAGAAATAGATTAACTGCTAGCTATATTGCCATTCCAGTTTTATTAGAATATCATAGTAAGAATAATAAATTTAAAATAGCTGCTGGTGCGGAGTTTGCGTTCAATAGTAAGACATCTGTTTACCAGAAGGGGAATAGAAAAGAGGGGGATTTTATTCAAACAAATAAATATGATTTGAAAGTTAATCCAACGCAAGTTAATGCACTTTTAAAAGTAGAAATTGAGCACCTAGGCATTTATGCAAGGTACTCTGTTACCGAAATGTATAAAAGCAGTGCATATGCACCCGATACCAATCCGCATCATCATTTGTTTTCGGTAGGTATTTGTCTCTTCGGAATTTAAATAATATTAGTTTGTAAATATTAAAGGAGCCGCTGTTCGAAAGTACAGTGGCTTTTTTTTATCGAATCAATTGGATGACCCCATTTACTTTAAGTGTTTGATCGCCTTTGTTGGCATCCTTTTTCTTTATGTTCATTAAATAGTAATAGACCCCATTCGGTAATTGACCTTCTGAATTGCGAAGTTCTCCATTCCAACATTGGATAGGTAAATAACCATTGAAAATTAAAATACCCCATCTGTCATAAATCCATACCTCCGCTTCATCACATGAAGGATCAATACCTTCAATTGTAAAGCAATCGTTCTTGCCATCATTGTCGGGCGTAAATACATTCGGAATTTTTAAAGTTTTGGTTGGGTCGCTGAACAATTGCACCAGCATCGATTGCGTATCCTTGCAACCACTTGTAGGATGCTCTACTGTTAAAATTACATTGTGTATGCCATCATGCTTATACTTGTATTCTGGATTTTCTAAAGTGCTTAAGGCACCACTATCACCAAAATCCCAAACAGGGTTTTTGTAGTTGGTAGAAGCATTGGTGAATTTGAAAAAGTTTTCACACACCCTTGGTTCCATATCAAAAGCAGCTTTCGGACTTTCGAGTACCTCAATTTCTGTTGAGTCATAGTCGGCAATATTGCAACTAAAGGAGTCTATAGAGCTTAGTTTTACTTTGTATTTGCCCTTTTTGGTATAGACATGTGAAGGACTCTTTACGGTATCAATCGGACTGCCATCACCATAATCCCAAAAGAATTTTTTACCGTGTTTGCTGGTATTAGTGAATTGAACGTTTAAGGGTTCACATCCAATTTTTGGTGTTGCTGTAAAATGGGCATCTACCAAAAATGTAATTTGAAAATCAATCTTAAAAAAAGCATTGCTACACCGCGGACTCACATTGTTGGTAAATGGAGCACCTGGTGTAACTGGGAAATCTTGGTTGCCATTCAACTCAGGGCAGCTTGCACAAACGGCTTGGTATACAACGCCACGCTTATCAAAACGCGAAGTGCCGCCATCCACATGGTCGGCCGTTTTATTGCCTCCAAAATAGGTGGCATACAATAAATTCTTTGCATCTTTATTCATCACCAACAAATAAAAATCTTGAATATCTGTAGTCGATTGAATGGCACCCGCGGTGATAGGCAAATTATTGGTGGTAAGTGAATGTAATCCGCCAAAAGCAATGTCGCTTCCCCAACCAGAAAAATAAATATTATCGCATTGGTCAACCAAAAAAGCAGAAGGCGAAATTTCAGGATTGTTTTTGCGATAGCCAAAGGTTGTTGCCAAATTAACGTTGGCTAGGTTGGGAGAAAAACGCATAATAAATTGACTCGTATTGTCTTGCCCATAAGTGCCGCTAGTTCTACTAATATTACCTTCGGTTTGACCGGAACAATAAATCTGTCCATTTAAATCAATGTCTATAAAGTAAATTTGATCGTAGGCCGAAGTGCCAAAATAACTCGCATTTCTAAAACTACCATCTTGTTTTAACTTGAGCACAAAACCATCTGCTTTGCCGCCATTGTAAGAATTTTGAACTCCATTGATGGTGAAGTTCATGCCAATACTTGCCGTGCCGCCACCAATGTATACAAAACTGTCATACAAGCGAATTGAATAACAAGCATCGTCTTCGTTACCTCCGGCATAGGTGCTGAAACGCAATTGCGTTAAGGTTTCATCAAAGCTAAAAATACACCCTTCTTGTAAAGAACCTTTGGTAGGTTGAAAGGCATTTTTTAATGGAAAATTACCACTGTAGGTAGTTGAGGCTACAAATACATTGTTGGCACTATCCACGACAATATCACCTCTAAAATCGTCGGCATAATTGTAGCGCAAACTTCTCGAATTTAAACCATCAAAGTTGCTTCCACCAATGAAAGTGCCAGCCAACATGGTGGAGCCATCTTTCGATAATTTAACAACAAAAAGATCTGTTTGTCCATTGAAAGACGAATCGTAACAGGATTTAATAATTGGAAAATCGGAAGAATAGGTGGTGCCCATCACCAGTAAATTATCTTGATTATCGACAACCAAACTATGTGGGTACTCTTCGTCAGTACCCCCCAAATAAGTGCTGTATAAAAGCACCGTTCCGGCACTGTCAAATTTATTAATGCCAATATCGCAACTTAGGTTGGCAGGCGCTCTGCCGCCACCAGATCCTCCACCATAGGTGGTTTGAAAAGCGCCAGCTGTTACAGGAAATGGTCCTTGGTCGCCATCAACAATGCCTGCATTGTATACAAATGCTCTTGAATCGTGGGTAGCCGTAAATCCAAAATTATCGCCCTGACTACCGCTATAGGTTGCAAATACAAGCAAGGGGTCAATGATGAGTTGACGTGCATGGTCATAGTCTCCTATATCAAAACGCAATTCATAAGTCTTGTTTTTTTTAGTTAACACATATTTGCATTTTATAGCAATGGTGTCCGTCCCATTTAATTGGAACGCAAATGGCACATCTTCTATAACATTTCCTGTGCTTGTTTTAATTTGAATGGCGCCATCTTTAGTTAGCTGCATACCATCTGTGTAGGCATACTGTAATGCAATTTGATTGGCATCGGCATTGGGTGCAACCATAAAGTTGTGTTTAATGTGAAGGCCTTTCTCAATCACTTGGAGGTCGATGCCAGCATACAATTGTTTGTATACGATTTGGTGGTACAAGGCCACATTGGTTGCCCACTGATTGGGGTTGTTGCCTAGAAAATAATTGTGTTTAGTGCTAGCTTGGTAATGTGTTTCTATATCGCAGGGCAAGGCGTTGATGAAGTTAACATCATAACGGTGGTATTGCACATTAAAGGGGTGTTGAAGGGTTTTGAATTGGTGAAAGTGCTTCCACATGGAATCATAGGCAACGGCATCTTTCAAAAGTGTTGTAAAGCCATTGGCTCTGTAGAACAAACGGCCATTTTGAATAGGTTTGCTGTATTTAACAACGGCATTCAATTGCCCCTTATTTTGGATAAATAGATTTTGGGCATTGCTGCGCGAATTTGCCGCAGTCATTAATAATACCAAAATTAAATAACCTATTTTACTCATTCAATATAACAAAGATAGACATTTACTTAATTTCGTTGCTTAAAAGGACTAAAGTTTACAAAAAAATAGCCTTACTTTTGCACCTCTTTATAATAAAAATACGAATTCAAATTAGCATAGTATGTCAGAATTAAACGAATATCAATTACAACGCAGACAGAAATTGGACCAATTAAGAGCGATGGGAATTGATCCTTATCCTGCAGATATGTGGGAAACAAACACCAATTCAACTGAAATTTTAAATGGTTTTAATGTTGAAGAAAACAATTTTCAAAATGTGATGATTGCTGGTAGAATCATGAGTCTACAGCCAAAGGGTAAGGTTTGTTTTATGAAGATTCAAGATGCTGAAGGTCGTTTGCAGCTGTATGTTGGTCGCGATAATATTTGTGCGGGTGAGGATAAAACTTTGTTCGATACCATGGTGCTACACTTATTGGATATTGGCGATTTTATCGGTGTAAAAGGCGAAGTCTTTATCACTAAAACAGGTGAGACAACGTTAAGAGTCAAAGAAATTAAATTTTTAGCCAAAGCCTTAAACCCACTGCCAATTGTAAAAGAAAAAGATGGTGAAATATTCGATGCATTCACAGATCCTGAGATGCGATACAGAATGCGTTATGTCGATTTAATTGTCAATCCGCATGTGAAAGAAACCTTTATTAAGCGTACAAAAGTGGTTCAATCTTTAAGAAATACCTTTAATAACAATGGGTATATTGAAGTTGAAACCCCCATTTTGCAAGCTATACATGGTGGTGCAGCAGCGCGCCCATTTGCTACGCATCACAATGCTTTAGATATGCCTTTGTTTTTAAGAATTGCCAATGAATTGTATTTGAAAAGATTAATCGTTGGTGGTTTCGAAGGGGTTTATGAATTTGCTAAAAACTTCAGAAACGAAGGAATGGATAGAACCCATAATCC
>CAJBKH010000177.1 GCA_903953615.1 uncultured Bacteroidota bacterium | reverse complement strand
TATTTTGCACACCGGTCCTTTTACAGATGCAGAACCTGTTAAATTGGGCATCATATTTTTAGGCCTTGTAATTGGTTCTATCTCATTCGCAGGTAGTATGATTGCATATGGTAAATTGGTTGAAAAAATCAAAGACAATGTTTTGCCTTTACAACAAGTCGTAAACATTGGTTTGTTATTACTAATTTTAGGAATAGCAGCTGCTGCTACACTTGGCTACATCACTACGCCTAATGTCTTATTTTTAATTTTAGCCTTATCACTTTTATATGGTGTTCTTTTTGTTATGCCAATTGGTGGTGCCGATATGCCAGTTGTTATTTCATTGCTTAACTCTTTTACAGGTGTTGCTGCAGCCATGGGCGGTTTCTTATACGACAATAAAGTTATGCTATTTGGCGGTATTCTTGTTGGTAGTGCTGGTACCCTTTTAACAGTGGTAATGTGCAAAGCCATGAACCGTTCATTGACCAATGTATTGATTGGTAATTTTGGTGGAGGCAGTAAAAATGCTGGCGAAGGCAAAGAAATTACTGGTTCAGTAAAAGAAATTTCAAAATCTGATGCTGCTGTCTTGATGAAATACAGTAAGAAAGTGGTAATCGTACCTGGCTATGGTCTTGCAGTTGCACAAGCACAGCATATTTGCCACGAGTTAGAGCAAGTGTTAGAAGACGAAGGTGTAGAAGTAAAATATGCGATACATCCTGTAGCAGGTCGTATGCCTGGCCATATGAACGTTTTATTAGCTGAGAGTAATGTTAGTTATGACAAACTCATTGAGATGGACGATATCAACCCTGAATTTAAAACAACGGATGTTGTATTAATTGTTGGCGCAAACGATGTTGTCAATCCTGCTGCTAAAAACGACCCTAGTAGTCCTATTTACGGCATGCCTATCCTAGATGTTGAAGATGCCGCTCATACCATTGTGATGAAACGCAGTATGAAAGCCGGTTATGCAGGCATCGAAAATGAACTGTTCTTCAGTCCTAAAAACAGCATGTTATTTGGCGATGCTAAAAAAACATTGACTGAATTAGTGAGTGAATTGAAAAGTTTGTAAAGACTATAGTCATGGATTATAATACAGATATTGTTGATGCACCAATCCATGAACCGAATTCAGATTACCACTACAGCGAAGGTTCCTATTTTCCTCCTCAATTTAAAATTGTTGCAGTCTTTTTAGCAATCGCTGGATTATTACTTTGTATTAATTTAAACCTTATAGGATTCGTTCTATTGCCCTTATCAATCGCGGTTCTGTTTGCTAAAAAAGAATTAACCATTAGCTTCTCCCTATCTAAATACAGACATGCCATAAAAATTTTTAAATTTAAATTTGGTGCTTGGGAACCTATGCCGAAAGTTGAATATATATCTCTGTTCAGTGGCAAAAAACGACAAGATGTTGCTGTAGGCCCTATGACAACCTCTACCGCATACAACGAAATGGAGGTAAATTTGGTATACAATAAAAGTAAACGCTTAACTGTTTTCGAAACCAGCGATTTTGCAAAGGCGTTTCGGATTGCTCAATCATTTGCCACCCAATTAGATTTAAAAATTTATGATGCCACCAAACACGAAGGCGAGTGGCTTACTTAAAGACTCAGTTCAATTTCTCACCCGTTTTCTATTGAGCATATAATTATCAATAGCTGCTTTGCTGGTTAACCAATTTTTGCCCTCTTTGTAAGCATCTATTTTACCTTGTCTTGCAAGCAAACTAATGTATTCTTTGCCATAAGGCATTTGTTCTTCTTCCAATAAATTGGCAATTGGCAAATAATCATCTGCACTGCCAGGCAATGCATTGATATAAATATTTAATGTTCTTTCTAAAGCTTGACACATTAAGAGCAATAATTTATTGTAACGGCCATTGTTCGCCTGATTCAAGGCATCGTAGTATTTTTTTCTATCGTTTTTTAAAATAATGGCTGGCGGAAATCCTTCGCTGATAAGCAAGAGATTCATAGCGAGCCTAACGGTTCTGCCATTGCCATCTAAAAAAGGATGGATATGAACAAATTGGTGGTGAAAAACGGTTGCTAATTCAATGGTATTTAAGCCATCAGGATTCTGCTGCACATAGTCTATTAATTGATCTAACAAATCAGGCACTTTTAGCGCATTGGGCGGCACAAAATTAGCCCCCGATATACGCACCCC
>CAJBKH010000176.1 GCA_903953615.1 uncultured Bacteroidota bacterium | reverse complement strand
AGGAAATGCTTCAAAAAATTAAGCAAGCAGTAGACAGCCTCCCCCCTAGGTGTAAACTAATTTTTAAGCTGGTTAGAGAAGACGGCTTACGTTATGGCGAAGTGGCTGAAATTCTCAGTTTATCTGTGAAAACTATTGATGCTCAAATGGTTATAGCGGTTTCTAAAATTCGGGAAAGTGTTAAAACGGCCATCGAAACCTCCCGTAATAATATTTTTATAAAAAAGTAGGCAATCGGTTAGGGTAAACAAGTTGTTTTTTTGTCTTAGGTATAAGCATGCCTATGAACCGCAATAGAATTATAGAACTTTACTCCAGAATATTATCAAAGGAGGCCTCCGAAATCGAACAAGCGGAGTTTGCCGAATTGCTTAAAAGCGAGGACGAACAGTTTTTTCATGAATTAATTACAAGCTGGTGGAATATTCAAGCACCTAAAAGCGCCGATTCGCAAAGCGAGAAGGATGATCACTTTAATTATATTTTATCTACAGCTACTGCCGACAAAATGATTGAGCAGGTAAATAATGTTAGCAACCCCCATGCTAATATTAAAAAAATGCCTTCTATTGCCAAGTGGTCATTTGCCATTGCTGCTGTTTTAATTGGATTGGTTTTAAGTTTTCAGTTTGGAATTCCGGGCATGCAAGCCAACGCTTCAGATAAATTCAAGTACAACGAAATCGTTGCCAAAAGAGGAACCAAATCAAAACTAATTTTACCAGATGGTTCACAGGTTTGGTTGAACTCGGAAAGTAAACTTTCTTACGGCGCAAGCTTCAATGATTCTATTCGTGAAGTAACACTTGAGGGCGAAGCTTACTTTGATGTGGTAAAAGACAAAAAGCGCCCCTTTATTGTAAAAACATCTGCAATAAGCATACGTGTACTGGGTACGGCTTTCAACGTGAAATCGTATAACCAAGACCCTACTATTGAAACAACATTGGTGAGGGGGTTAATTGAAGTTCAAAAAAACAACGAACCATCTGCTTCAAAAATAATATTACGCCCTAATGAAAAACTAGTTTATAATAAACCAGCAATTTTGAATGCAAATCAACATGCAGGATTGTCTGTTGAAAACAAACAATCAGAATTAATATCTATTAGTGCTATTTCTAAATATATCCCTGATAGTGCAAGAGTGGAAACTTCATGGGTATATGGCCGTTTGATATTTGATGGTGACACTTTTTCTGAATTGGCAGAAAAAATGGAAAGATGGTATAATATAAAAATCACTATCAAAAATCAACATTTGGTAGCAAATAGGTTTGGAGGAGTTTTTGAAAATGAAAATGTGGAAGAGGCCTTAAAGGCGTTACAACTAATTGCTATGTTTAAATATACAATTCACGACAGTGAAATTATAATTGAATAATAGTTAAAAATAAAAATCGGGAAATGCGCTAACATTCCCCGATCAGGTCGAAAAGAAACCAAGGACAATCGTAAAATTCACCAAGGTTTCATATTAAATAACCCTAAACCAAAGGTATGAAAAAAACCTTACTCAGTGTTAAGCTACTGCTTACGCAAAATCGCTCTTTATTTAAAACATTATTGTTTATGAAAATGACGATCGCATTGATCTTACTTACCACAGTGCAAGCTATTGCAGGCGACGCCAATGCTCAATTTGTAACATTACAAATGAAGCAAGCGGGGATGCCAAAAGTATTTAAGGCAATTGAAAAACAAAGTGCATACCGTTTTCTGTACAATTACGACTTACCTGCCTTACAAAAAAAGGTAGACGTGAGTGTAACTGGAGAATCTGTGGTAGGCTTGTTAGAAAACATGCTTTCAGGTACAGGATTAAACTACAAGGTATTGGAAAACAATCTAGTAGTTATTTTGCCTACCGAAAGTAGTGAAGTAGCCGAGGGGCGAAAAGTCTCGGGAACAGTAGTGTCTGAAAATGGCGAGCCATTAGTAGGGGCATTTATTGTAATTAAGGGCACTAATTTAGGCACCACAACCGACTCAAAAGGAAATTTTACTATTAAAGTAGAGGACAACAATGCAATTATCATTGTTACGCATGTTAACTATGAAAAACAAGAAATTTCGGTTGGTGCTGCTGAGTTTATTAAAATATCTCTAAAGTTATTAAATAACGAATTGAATCAAGTGGTGGTGGTTGGTTATGGTACACAGAAGAAAAGAGATTTAACAGGTTCGGTATCGGTTGTTACCGCTAAGGACCTTGAAAATCGTCCTAATACTCAATTTGGATATGGCTTGGAAGGTAAGGCTTCTGGCGTTCAAGTAATTAGGTCTTCGGGTCAGCCACAAGCAGGATTTAGTATACGTGTTCGTGGTACTTCTTCCATCACATCCGGTAGTGATCCATTATATATGGTGGATGGTGTTCCAACTTATAATACAAGTGAAATTAATCCTGCCGATATCGAAAGTATCACCATATTAAAAGATGCTTCTTCTGCAGCTATTTTTGGAAGTAGTGGTGCGAATGGTGTTGTGTTAATTACTACTAAGAGAGGTAAAAATCAAAAGTTAAAATTAACCTATAACGCTACTGCAACAGTTTCAAGTGCATGGAAGAAAATGGACGTGCTTAATGCAAGTCAGTTTAAGGACCTAGCAACTGAAATGGGAGGCTCAACCGACTGGTCAAAGTTAACAGCAAACACCAACTGGCAGGACGAGATATTCAGAAATGCAATTTCTCAAAACCACCAATTGTCTGCAACTGGCGGAAATGAAAAAACCACTTATTATGTATCAGGATCTTTTAATGACCAAAACGGTATTGTATTAAACAATAGCTTGAAGCGTACTACATTAAAAGCAAACATAGACCATCAATTAAGCAAAGCAATTAAATTAGGAACAAGCGTTTCATATGATAATGTAACAGACATTGATGTTTCTGAGAATAACAGAAATGGTGTAATTACAAGATTGTATACATCTATTCCTAATATAGGAATTAGAGATGCGGAGAATCCTGCCATGTATGCAAGAAGCCCTTTCATTAATGACTTAGAAAACCCGGTTTCAACTGTATACCAACCCGATCATTTAAACAAAAACAGCAGATTATTTGGTAATGTTTATGCTGAAGCAGAATTACTAAAAGGATTAAAAATAAAAAGTTTATTTGGTGCAGAAAATTCAGAAGGAAAATATACTTCTTTTCAAGACGCTGTTCAAACAAGGTATGGTAAATCAAGTGCTGGATTAGCAAGTGAAAATACGTACAAGTATAAATATTGGATTTCTGAAAATACAGCAAATTACAATAAGGTAATTAAACAACATAATGTAAGCGCTTTAGCCGGTTATATTGTTTCAAGAGAAGAAACGGATAACTTATACAAGTCGTCACGTGACTTTACTGCTGCTGGCACAAGCCAAAATGTAGACGACGGTAAAATAAAATCCGTACCTACACCTTACTATGTTCAAAAATCTCACCAATCCTTTATCGGTCGTTTGAACTATGTATTTGATGATAAATATTATATCACAAGTAATTTTAGAGCAGATGGTTCAGGCCAGTTTTCTGCAAAAAATAAATGGGGTTATTTCCCTTCTTTTTCAGGAGGCTGGAGATTGTCCAAAGAAAGTTTCTTTAAAAACATAAAGGGCATTAGCGAATTTAAGTTACGTGCTGGCTGGGGTATTGTTGGTAACGACCGTGCACAACCCTATGCCTGGTATGGTATTGTTGATACAATGCAGAAATATATTATCGGCGGAAATATGAACACTGCTTATATTCCAACAACTATTGAAAACACCGACCTGCGTTGGGAAAAAACAACACAGTTAGATATTGGTATTGATGTAGCATTCTTAAATAATCGTGTAATGTTTACAGCCGATTATTACGAGAAGAAAACAAATGACATGCTGTTAAGCGTGCCAATGCCTACAAGTACTGGTTTCTCGAGTGCATTGCAAAATGCGGGTAGCATGGAAAACAAAGGTTTTGAATTTCAGATTAGCACGAAAAATATAGTAAGTTCTAATTTCGTTTGGAATTCCGACTTCAATATTTCATTTAACAAAAACAAAGTAATTGACATTGTTGGAAGTACATTAAAGACGGGTACCATTAACCCGGCTGGTAGTGATTTTAATACTGCAATTGTACAAGAAGGAAAACCATTGGGTTCGTTCTTTGGAAAAATTTCAAAAGGTGTTGACCCTGCAACGGGCATGATTGACTTTTTGAAAAATGCAAGTGGTGCCGATAGCGTAGGTATAATTGGTGACGCTAATCCGCAATTCATATATGGATTTAGCAACTCGTTCCGTTATAAAAACTGGTCATTAGATTTATTTTTACAAGGTGTACAAGGCAATCAAATATTTAATGGCACACGCGTATTGTCTGAATCTATGTCTTTAATTATGAATCAGTCGGCAAGTGTTTTAAATAGGTGGAAGCATGCAGGTGATATTACTAGCATTCCTAAGTCAACACCAAATAATGTAGTTAACTCAACACCGTCGTCTCGTTTTATTGAGGACGGTTCTTACTTAAGGTTAAAGTCGTTGACATTAAGTTATAACGTAAAGTCGCCTACTTTAAACAAGTTGAAAGTTAGTCGTTGTTTGATTTATTTAACAGCAGAAAACCTGCTTACATTCACTAAATACAGTGGCTTCGACCCAGAAGTAAGTGCATTTAGTAATAAGAGCCAGTCTGCAAGAAATCAGAACACGGCTCCTGGTGTGGATTTTGGAACATATCCTCAAGCTAGAGAGTTTGTATTTGGTTTAAATATTTCATTTTAATTCTTAAATCGACAAAAACATGAAAAAAAATATTCTATATAAAAGCCTTCTGGTATTATCTATATCAATGGTTTCCTTATCGTGCGAGAAATTCTTAGACGATAAGCCTAAAACATCCTTAACAACAGGTAATTCTTATTCAACTGCTAACGATATTGAAAGTGTTTTAACGGGTTGTTATAACATATTTTACGGCACCGATTATTATCAGTGGGAGTATATAATGATGAGTGAAGTGAGGTCCGACAACGCCTATCCTGGTGGCAACAATGAAGAAACTTTTTTCGACTATGACCGCTTCAATTTACCGGCTAGCAATTCACATAACTATGTAAACTGGGGTAATTTATACAAGGGTATTGCCAGGGCAAATATTCTCTTGAATAAAATTGCAGAGGTAACTGACCCAGCATTAACTGCAGATAGAAGAAAACAAATAATTGGTGAAGCAAGTTTTTTACGCGCATACCATTATTTTCAATTGGTTAAATTGTATGGTGGCGTTCCATTGGAATTAGCATCAAATACAGCTAACCCTACTTCTACGCGTAAAGCGAGGGCTACAGAAAAAGAAGTGTATGATCAAATCAATGCTGATTTATTAGTAGCAGTCGCTAACCTTCCGGATGCTTATTCAACAGGTTCTGTAAGCAAAGTGCGCGCGACTAAAGGCGCTGCTAATGCATTGCTAGCAAAAGCTTGGGCACAAAGAACAGACAGGGATTATACCGAAGTATTAAAATATACGAATGCCGTAATTACTGGCGCTGGTGGTTATTCTTTATTAGCTAGTTATGATCATCTTTTCGATGGTGCGCATGATTATAATGCAGAATCTATTTTAGAAGTTCCTTATGAGGAAGGAAACTGGTCAGCCTCTAGCTGGGGCATTCAACTTTATTTAGCACCAGAAGACGGGTGGCAAAAATATTGTGTTCCTTCTAAGAACCTAGTAGCAGCATTTGATGCTCAAGGAGATAACGTTCGTAAAAATGCAAACATTATTTTTATGAAGAAGGATGCTAATGGTGATCCAATTGCATGGCCTGACGAAAACTGGAATCCATGTCAAGATCCTACAGTTGGCATTCCATTTAATTACAAAGCAAAACATGCAGGTGGATGGGCAAGTGGTGATAACTATTACTTCTTGCGTTTAGGAGACATTGTTTTATTAAAAGCAGAAGCACAAAACGAAACTGGTGCAACCGCGGCCGCAATAACAACTTTGAACACTATTCGCACAAGAGCTGGTTTAGCTGCATTGTCAACTTCAATGAGCAAAGCAGAAGCTAAAACAGCTATCTTAAACGAAAGAAGGTTAGAATTAGCTTTTGAGGCACAACGTTGGGATGACTTAGTTAGAGCGGGAGTTGCT
>CAJBKH010000175.1 GCA_903953615.1 uncultured Bacteroidota bacterium | reverse complement strand
GAAGAAATTAATCAATCGAAGTTTATTAATGCGCATACCAAGGCTTTAATCAACATCCTTTATACGGCTTCTCGCATTAATGACGGCATGGCCTCATTGTTGAAACCCTTTGATTTAACGCAGCCCCAGTACAATATTTTAAGAATTCTAAGAGGTAAAAATGGCGAGCCTTGCAATTGTGGTGAAATTAAAAAGGTAATGGTCGACAAGAACCCAGATGTTACCAGAATTTGCGACAAATTAATTGCCAAGGAACTTATTACCCGCCAGTTCAATCAGAGCAATAGGAGAGAAGTGCTTTTGACGATTAATAAAAATGGAATGGATGTGCTGAAAAAAATTGATCCAATTATGGATGAAACTATTCTGGAAATGGCCAATTTGAAAGATAAAGACCTCGAAAAACTCTCTGCTTTACTCGATCAGATGCGTTCAGAATAATTACAACAATGCGCTTGTTATTTTTTGGAATGATAGTTGTAAAATTGTAACATAATTACAATCCCAAAAAAATGAAACGTTTATTTTATGCCGCTATTTTTACATTGCTGATTTCTTCATGCGATGTGTTGAGCACTGTTGCTACCGATTTATTAACCATTCCAACTACCGAAGAAGCTGCAGGTGGCTTAAAAGATGCCCTCAGTCAAGGTTTTACCAATGGCGTATCCGCCCTTTCAACCAAAGGTGCCTTTGGTAACAATCCCGCCATTAAAATATTATTACCAGCTGATGCTCAAAAAATTGCAGATAGATTAACTGCCATGGGCATGGGCGATCAGGTAAACAGCGTGATTTCAAAACTCAACGAAGGGGCCGAAAATGCTGTTGCCACTGCTAAGCCAGTATTTTTAAATTCTGTTAAAAACATGAGTTTCAAAGATGCCATGGGCATTTTAACAGGTGGTAAAGGTTCTGCCACAAACTATTTAAAACAAACCACTACCACAGAATTAACTACTTTGTTCCGCCCACAAATTCAAGCCTCTTTAGATCAAGTAGGCGTTACTAAAAATTGGGGCGACCTAGTAAATATTTACAATAAAATTCCTTTGGTTACCAAATTGAATCCTGATTTAAATGGCTTTGTTACTGAAAAAGCTTTGGCTGCTCTTTTTACAAAAGTAGAGGCAGAAGAAAATTTAATCAGAGAAAATCCTGCACAACGCGCCACTGCACTAATGAAGAAAGCATTTGCTTATGCAGATACCCAGAAGAAATAAGACTGGCGTTAAATATTTAAAATGTAAAAAGCCCTTGGTTCTTCAAGGGCTTTTTTGTTTTCGTTTAAAAATAAATTGAATTATGCCAAAGTAAATTCAACGGTAATCGCTGTGTTTAACAACTTCGATATTGGACAATTCTTTTCTGCATCTTGCACCAATTCGGTAAATTTTTCTAAAGTGATTTCTGGTACTTTAGCATTCAATATCAAATGTGAACCTGTTACACTACCATTCTCTAATGTAATGGTGCATTTGGTTTCCAATTGCTCGGGGGTAAAACCTGCACCACCTAAATTAAAACTTAATTTCATTGCAAAACAACCTGCATGAGCGGCTGCTACTAATTCTTCAGGATTGGTACCAACCCCTTCTTCAAAGCGACTGCTAAAAGAGTATTGGGTTTGATTTAAAGTGGTACTTTGGGTGCTAAGGTGACCCTTGCCTTCCTTACCACTGCCTTGCCAAACGGCTGTTGCTGATCTTTTCATTTTGTATGTATTTATTAATTGGTTGTAAAGTTAACCTTCGAATCCTATTTTTCGATGGGTGCCATCACAATAAGGTTTGTTGCTCGATCCACCGCAACGGCAAAAAGCAGTGACTTTGTTTTTTTGTGTGGCTTCGCCATTGTGTAGTTTAACAGTAATATTACCATATACCATTAAGGGGCCATTGGGTGTGGTTTCAACAATGCATTCTGTGTCGATGTGTTCTGGTAAATTGTCATCGGCATTGTAATAAAAGCTTAAGGCACCCGATGGGCATTTGTTAATTTGTTCAATGATTCTCTCGGTAGTAGCACCAGCTGGTTTAATCCATGGTTTTTCGCTTGGATTGAACACATCCATTAGACCTGTAGAACCTTTCCAACACATTGTGGAATGACTACAAGTGGCGGGTTTCCATACAATGGTGATCTCACCATTCGTATATTTTTTTGTGATATCTTTCATAAAACTGTGGTTGTAATTGCTATGCTGTTGTTGAGTAATTTATGAATGGGACATTTATTGGCAATGTCCGTTAAGCGTATTTTTTGTTCTGCGTCTAAAGCCCCTTTAAAAGTAATGGTTCGGTGAAAGGTAGCAACACCATTAATCGTTTCTAAACTTACATTGACATCTACAGTTTCTAATGGCCATGTTTTTCTATCGGCATACATGCGGCAAGTAATCGCAGTGCAAGCCGCCAAGGAAGCGGCTAACAGTTCTGAAGGGGTGAACCCCTTTCCGCCACCTCCATTGCTTTCGTATTCATCGGCAATGAGGGTATTGTATTCAGTTGAAATCGCTGTTGAATAGTGTTCGGATTGTATTTGCGCTTTTACATTGACCATAAGGCTAAGGTTGTTGCTCAAAAATACAACTCCATCACATTAAATCTTATCATTAATATTGATAAGTCGTTTGGATAAGCGGTTATTAAGTTATTGGGTTAATAGGTTAATAAGTTATTAGGTTATTTTGTTATTGAGTTATTAGGGAGTTACATAAATAGAAATAAAATGCCTGCATATTAAACCTTATTCATTGATGGAATAAACCAAGTCTACTATCTCACTTATCCCATTTTTTGCATAGCAAAAATACTTATGTGCACTAAAAATGCTGAGTTTAATGCAATTCAATAGAATGATTAAGTGGCTATTATTACAGAATCAATTAAAAATACTTATGTAACTTATGTGGTAAGAATAAGGTCTATCAAGAATCAGCCAGTTTAAGCATGATTACTATCGGATATCCATGCTATAAAGCACAAATCCTTTGTTCACATCGCCATTGCTCTCGTCAGAATTGTACGCAAACATCACCTTATTCGCCCCTTCTTGGAATACCGATGCATCTACTTGACACATGTTATTGCCCATCGTTAAAGGACTGCCATTGCTGCGTATCGCGATTTGGGTTTTATCATTGATGATCACAAAAGCCTCTGCATCGCTATCGATACCCTGCCCTAAGAAGATTAAGTTCACTTTAGGCGGTAAACCCGTTTTGTTGATAGTAAAAGTAAGCTCCTGAGAGTTCATGTGCATTTCGTTTTTACCCAATTCAATCACAAAAGAACTTTGGTAATTCTTTGGTTTGGCCTTGTCCCAGCTAAATACTTTCACAGCGCCATCGGTACAAGCATCGAAATGGTAAACAAAATTTTCTTCTACAAATTGTTTGGCCCTTGGATCCGTCAATGCATTCTCAAAATAATAATCGGCCATTAACCAACCTCTCGGATTTTCGTTAAATGTTTTGACCAACTGTTCATAGGTGTAAGCACTCTTTTTGCGACCATCTGGCAAGTTCGGTACATAGCCCTTTTGCTTGGCATCAAAATGCATTTGTCTAAACCATACCACTGAATCGGCCCTTAAATAAAACTTAGGCGCATCTTGTACTGTGGCCATGATAATGTCACCAGGTTTCATGTTGGCCTTAATGTATTGACAAGGTTGATTCCAATTCACAAATGGAATTTCAGAAATTTCTTTTGGCACTACATTGCCATGCACTTGCGTGGTAAGCATGGCTTTAATGTCTTTGCTATTCACCATAACAAGCAATAAAATAGCAAAGCCAATATTGCAAATGTTTAAATAAGATTTATTAGCAGTGGTGTAATTTTTATTCAAAACTTTCATCGCATAGAAAGCAATAAAATACAAGCTATAAGCAGCACTAATTAAAAATACAGGATAAATATAACTTAGGTATTTAGCATGCGCTGGTTCACGAAAAACAAAGCCCATCAACAACATCGGTACGACATAAGCTGAGATTAAAAAATAAGCCGCTTTGCGGTTGTTGAACAAAGCCAATATAAAACCTAACCAACCCAAAGCATTCACTAATTTAAAATCAGCAGGGGCTATTTCGGCATATTTGTTATACGATTTTAACCAATCAGTGCCATCAAAGGCAGTCATCACTGCTTTCATATCTGGCAAGATTAAGGTCGCAATATTGGGTGGTAAAAACAGTTCAATTATTGGGCGCATTAAGGTAATACTCAAAGGCGTAAACATTAATACTATAGCAATGATATTTAAATAGAACAATACATTGTAAGCATTCAATTTAAATGGGTTCGATTTTTTGGTAATCCAACTTTCTATAGCGACAAAGGTGCCATAAAAACCAGCAGTGAATAAGAACAAGAAACAAATCAACTGACTCATCATGGCTAAGATTAAAGCCAAAGGCAACCACAATAAATATTTTTTGTTAATGCCAAATTTTGCTAAGCCAGCTTCAGGGTTTTTCGCCACACGTTCTAACATCAACCAAAAGCAAACCAACAATGGCACATAAAAAGTAGCCACCATGCCATAAGGTCTATCAACACGGCTCCAGAAAATTAAATACAATGAAAAAGTAGTGAACAAAGCGGCCATTAAACCTACTCTGTAGTTCACCAAGTTTTTACCCAATACATACACTGTAGGAATCAACGCAGCACCTAACAAGGCCACTGGCAAACGCATTGAAAATTCTGTATTGCCTAAGAAAAATGCAAAAGTGGTATTGAACCAGGTTAATAAAATACCGTTGTTTTCGCCATGTTTAAAATGGCCGTGAATAGCCGCCAATGCATGCATGTATTCATCGACCCACAAGGATAAAAAACCAATGCGGTATAAGCGTATGCATAATCCAACGACTGCCAAACCAATGGCAATTTTTAAGCCATTTTTTTCAATGAAACTCGGTCCGGTTTTAACAACTCTTGCAGCCACTTTTGGTGCAGGTTTTTGAGGCGTAACTACTTTTTGTTTGGCCATTTTATTTTACAAAAAAACGTTTTACAATTAATATCAATGTGTTCTTAATAGTGCGGGAAACATTCATTTTACTCATGCCTCCTTTTTGATCGTATCTTAAAATCAATGGTGTTTCACCAAATAATAATTTTCTTCTGCGCAGCTTCAATAATATATCAACTAAACATTGGAAACCATCTTGATCTACAAAGCGATCACCATACTCATCCATTGCGCTTTTCAGCACATCGGCTCTGAAGGCACGGTAGCCACAAGTATAATCTTTTACACCTTTAATAGGGTAGGTAATGCGGAAAATAAGAGAAGCCACAATGCTCAATAATTGGCGGTACCACACCAAACCAATCACACGCGCACCTGATTGAAAACGCGATGCAATGACTACATCATGACCTTCAATAATCATACGTATTAAACGCAAAATTAAACCTGGATTATGCGTTGCATCAGCATCCATGGTAATCACAATGTCTTTAGGTCCGCTGTATTGCACTGCGGCATATAAACCATCGCGAATGGTAGCACCCAAACCCAAATTCACAGGGTGGGTAATCAATTCAATGGGCATGCTTGAAGAACGCGCCTGCACAATGGCTGCAGTTTGATCGCGCGAACCATCATTTACTACGAATACGCGGTATTCAGTTTTGCTATCTTCTTCTAAGGCGAATTGAATCTGACTTAAAAGTTCTCCAATATTTTCTTCTTCGTTATAAGCTGGTAATACAACTAAAACTCTTCTGTTCCTTATTTCGCTCATTATTCGAAGTAGTTTTTTAATGATTTCACCTTGTCGTAATTCTCTTTATACCATTTAATGGTTTTTTGCAAACCCTCTTCAATACTGGTTTTAGGGGCATATCCTAAGGACTTAGCAGATTTGGAAGTGTCGCTCATTCTGTCTTTTACCTTGTCCCAATTACGGGCAGGTTTAAAGGCAATTTGCGAAACCGATTCAGTATGTGCTTTAATGATTTCGGCCATCTTCAAGATCTCTGTTTTAGCGCCAGTGCCACCATTAAATATTTCGCCTTCGTGGTAGTTGCTGCAGGCTCCTAGTAACATCAATTCTATAAGGTCTTCAACATAGGTAAAGTCCCTAGTTTCTTTGCCAGTACCTGTTATCGAAAGCTCTTCTCCATTAATGGCTTTCTCAATAAAATTAGGAATAACATTGCGGTATTTACCTGCCAATTCATAGGGGCCATAGGTATTAAAAATACGGATTGAAAGGGTAGGCACATGAAACAAATGGGCGTAATATTGGGTGTAGAGCTCTGCTGTGTATTTGTTAATGCTGTAGGGCGTTTCAGAAGGATAGATGTAGGTTTCTTCATTCATGTTTTCGGTGGTTCCATAAACACAACTGCTGCTAGCATACACAAATTTCTTTAAGCTCTTGTGGAATTTCAATATTTCTAAAAGACTTACGGTTCCAACAATATTGGTTTGAATATCACTGAAAGGGTGGTCCACAGAATTCTGATTGGCAAAGTGAGCCGCTAGGTGAAACACATAATCGAACTCATGTTGATTGATGACAAAATTTAATTTGTCGTAACGATCGATGTCCATGCCAACAAACGTAATGCGTACATCGTTTGGCAAGAAAACAGCCATGCCAGATGATTGGTTATCAAGTACCACAATTTGCGATACCTCACACTGCAATAGTTTTCGCACCAAATTGTTGCCTATAAATCCGGCACCACCTGTTACTAAAACCCTTGCGTTTTTTAAACTTTCGAAACTCATAAATGAATGTTCGAAAGTAAAAGAAATTGTTGGTATAGGCAAATATGAGTGCGATACACATAAAAAAAGCCCCGAATATCGGGGCTTTTAAATAAGTTAGGTGCTATACTTAGAAAGCATCTTCGTCCAAAATGATTGGATCTTTCATTACCACACTTAGCGATTTTACTAAGGTTTTAACTTCTCTATCAATGGCCAATAAAATTTGATCGTAGCTACGTGCTGAGTGCTTTGAGTTCACATAGAATTCAGCGTAGTTATCAATTGGTTTTTCTGTAATGGCTTCTTTGGTATGGTGTACAAAGTTGGTGACTTTGTATTTGTATTTATCGTCTTTTACTCTGATTTCGAGTTTAAAAGTAATACTACCATTTTGCGTCGCATTGCTTCTGCCTTGTCTTAGAACCAAAGGAACAGTCGGTGTAATAATAATACGACCAACATCGCCATCTGGTTTAAAGTCTTCAACTAAAATATCTTTTGGAAATACAAAATCTTTTGAGGTTTTAGCTCTAAAATCTTTGACGTAAGTCGCTAATAAGAATTTCTTTGCTCTCCAATACAAAGAATCCATGTTGCCACCATCGTATAAATCGTTGGCCATGGCTTTAAATGGAACAACACCCATGTAGGTTACCTTTTGGGTAATGGTATCCATCGGTGCTTTGAATCTTGTGTAGGGTTTAAATGAAGGTGAAGTAGGGTCTTCAGAAGCTTTTGATACTGAAGAAAGACTAGAACTCGTATCTACAAAAGTAGTAGAGTCATAATTGTAGCTGGTACCGAAAGGGTCGGCTGTTTCTTGTGCTTTGGCATAAATGCCTAGTAAAAGAGAAAGGACGGCTAGAAAGTATTTCATTTTTTATAGTGTTCAGTTTTATAGTTTGATAATTACCGCAAATCCAATACCAAATTTTAAAACACGAAATGCAAACATAAATAAAAATGATTAAATTATTGATATAGAGCTCCTGTTTGTACATTTGTAATGTTAATTATATTAGACAGATGAAATTTAATTTCCCAATGTTCACGCTCCTTGCCTCACTGGCACTAGTATCTTGTACTCATAAAACCATTCAACATATGCCAACGCTTTCTGCCAAAAACCATTCTTTCGCTAACTACGATTCGGTGACTTTAAAACATATTCACCTCGATTTAGCGGTCGATTTTGACCATAAAAAATTAAGTGGTAAAGCCATCTTAAACATCGATAATCACAGCGGTACCCAATACTTGATTTTAGATACTAAACAATTGCACATCGATAAGGTGTTGTTAGAAGATAAAGTAGAGGCCGCATTTTCACTGGGGAAAGAGCAAACCCATTTAGGCCAAGCCTTGGTTATCGCTATCGAAAAAAACACCAAACAGGTAGCCGTTTATTACCATACCTCGCCCGAAGCCGAAGCGTTGATGTGGTTGAGTCCTGAGCAAACCGCAGGCAAAAAACATCCTTTTTTGTTCACCCAAAGTCAGGCCATATTGGCCCGCACCTGGGTACCATGTATGGATGCACCTGCAGTAAGATTCACTTATTCGGCAGATATTACTTGCGATACAGCTTTCTTGCCCTTGATGAGTGCTCAAAATAATTTTGAAAAAAATAAGCAAGGAAAATACCATTTCGAAATGCCGCAACCTATCCCAAGTTATTTATTGGCCTTGGCCGTTGGTCATTTAGAGTTCCAATCTTTAGGCGAAAATTGTGGGGTATTTGCCGAGCCCGAAATGTTAGAGAAATCGGCCTATGAGTTTGTTGACTTATCTAAAATGATTGCTGGCGCTAGCGAGTTATATGGCGAATACGCTTGGGGCCGTTACGATGTATTGGTATTGCCACCTAGTTTTCCATTTGGTGGTATGGAGAATCCAAGAATTACTTTTGCAACGCCTACCATTATTGCGGGCGATAGAAGTTTAGTATCCTTAATTGCCCATGAATTGGCCCATAGCTGGAGTGGTAATTTGGTAACCAATCAAACTTGGGATGATTTCTGGTTGAACGAAGGTTTCACGGTGTATTTCGAAGAGCGCATCATGGAGAAACTATACGGCAAGCCTTATGCCGATATGCTATCTGAATTGAGTTTGGGTGAATTAAAAGTTACTGTAGATGATTTAATGACAAGTGCACCTGGTGATACCAAATTAAAATTGAATTTAGCAGGTCGCAATCCCGATGATGGTGTAACAGATATTGCGTATGTAAAAGGGTGTATGTTTTTAAAAATGATAGAGGAGCAAGTGGGTCGTCCAGCATGGGATGAATTTGTGAAAGCCTACTTCAATCATTTTAAATTCCAAACAGTAACAACCGATGATTTTATTGACTACTTAAAAGAAAATTTAATTGCCAAACATCCAAAGGCAAATATTAATTATGAAGAGTGGATTTTCAATATTGGCTTGCCAAAAAATTGTCCTGAAATTAACAGTACAGAATTAAAACGCGTGGCAGCAATGGCTGCTGATTTTAATAACAATCATGCTATAAAAGCTATCGATACAGCTGGCTTTACTACTCACCATTGGTTGTATTTATTGAGAAATTTAAATGCCGATTCGATTAAGAACGATATGAAAGTTTTGGATTCTGCTTTCAATCTAACGGCTAGTACCAATGCCGAGATTCAATGCGACTGGTATGTGTTGTGCATTAAGAATAATTACCAAACAGCTTATCCTTCAATCGAAAATTATTTAAGCAATGTGGGTCGCAGAAAATTCTTAAAACCGGTGTACGATAATTTGGCCAAGACCCCAGAGGGACTGAAATTCGGAAAACAAATTTTCGAGAAGGTGAAAGATAGCTACCACGCAGTTTCGCGCAATACCATTGCGGGTATTTTGCATTTGCAGTAAACCCAGTTTACTTTTTTTGTAGAATCTTTTAAAAATTATTAGCTTTGAAAGATTAAGCGATTGTTATTTATATGGAGTTTAGTTTGCTGTACTGCCTTATTTGGTAAAGTAGGCAGCGATAGTGCCAATCAAAATGGATTCCGAATAAAGGGCATTGATTTTCGCTATGGCTTTGGGCGATATGCGATTGCCAGTGAAAATGAAACCGCTTTGGCCGCAAAGTTTACAAACGATCAAAATAATTTTTACCAATTCAACAAAGCATATGCTTTGAATGTAAAAGGGCGGGGTATTTCCGATTTATATGTAGGCATTGTTTTAGTGCCTTCTTATTACATTAAGAACCGTTTGTTTTACCGCGAAGAATTTAGAATTGGTTTAAGTTTTACTTTGTTGAACAATGCTAGCAGTATGAATTTAACGTGGGACACTTTGCAAACAGGTGTTCAAAAAGAAGTTAAAAATTTATATTACCAATACAAATACAACAGCCAAAGGGTGCATTTTTCTTACCTCTTGAATACGCGTATTATCAAGCAGCAATTTGCCTTGTATGGCGGTATCGGTGGTAGTATTGGCTTTAGCAGTTGGCGTACCGATTACGATGGAGGGGCAGGCAGCTATAAGAAACAAGTGCTCACCATTCAAAACAATCAGGTATCACAAAAGACGCAAAACTTGCCACTCGAAAATTACACCACCGAGAGTGCCTCTTTGTATGTTCCTATTGGTATTAAGTACAATGTAAGTTGTGAACTCAATTTATTTTTTGAAACCCAATTGGGCTTGCAATATTTTTACAAAGGCTTAAAGAAAACCAATACCTGGATACCCAATGCCCTTTTTAATTTTGGGTTTCGTTACAAGTTAATCGACGATGCCGTAGCTACCAAAAAGGGCGATGTTTTTTGGTAAATTATTTCGATTTTTCAATAGACAATAAAGCAGTGGTTGCACCTACAACTGCATTAATAGGCGCTACCATTAGACCGATAATTGGCACCATGTCTAATAAGGCGTAAAGGCTTCCGTTGGCCACTGCTAGGGCGCGGTGTTCACGCACAAATGCGATGCCTTGTTTCACACTTAAGCG
>CAJBKH010000174.1 GCA_903953615.1 uncultured Bacteroidota bacterium | reverse complement strand
TATACGAATCAAGCAAGTTTGATCAATATCCACACACATTAATTACCTAATATTAGCTTAAGCGTCTTGTAAGACAAAATTGGGATCAAAATAAACGCCTATATTATTTCAATAGGAAAAGGTATCTGATTCATATATTGTATTAAAAATCATACGAAGTAATGATTTTTAACATTGCGTAAACCCTTTTTCAATTCCATCTTCGTGCATATAGTAAGTTTAGATTAGCTAACTTAGATTGATACTTGCAAGCAATTAATCAATAAATAAAAATAATATGGATATTAAAAGAGCTATTTGGACGGGCGCTATTTCTTGGGTTTTAGTATTCTTTGAAGTAAGCATACTTATGTTTGGTTTCAAAATAAACAACATAGATACTAGTCTTATCCACTACATTCTATTTCCTATTACAATACTTATTCCCGCATTGGTATATTTTCAAAAACCGAATGTAAAAGCCGGGGCAAAACAAGGCTTGTACCTTTGTCTTATTTTCTTCGCTACCAGTCTTGTATTAGATGCATTCATCACCATCCCGCTCTTTGTCAAAGATTATTCCTTTCTATTAAACCCTTACCACCTTATAGGATTGTCGGAGAGCCTTATTATTACAGCCTATGTAGGTATGATAAAAATGAAAAAATAAATAGGTTGCGGTCTGTTCAATTAATCAATGAAGCCTATGAATTTATGAATTTATGAATTTATGAAAAGGCAACACTTAGGGTTTAAGTATTGAATTTGGAAAATAAATCAGTACAAATTATTGTTAAAGGCTATGCGTAAATGAAGAATACATTCAACACAAAAGAATAAATGAATTAGTTATTTTTATATGAAGATTTATAATAAATATTTTGGTATGGCGACAGTCCTTTTTGGATTACTTACATCATGCAATACACTTGAAAAAGCTGCAATTCATGGATTGAATAGTGGTTATTATAAATTAAAGTCCGAGAACAAAGCAAGTGAGAATGTCTATTTGGATGTTCGGAGTGACCAAATTAATGTTTACCACGCTGATAAACGGCAATTGGATAAAAAACAATTTTTTACCATCCCATTAAATAAAATTGATAGTGTTACTTTGATCCCTATGGTTTTAAAAAAACAAAGTCTTGATATAGATATCACTTCAATTCTATTAAAATACCGCCTATCTGTTTATGACTTACCTGCACAATTAACATCAGACTTAAATTTCGCTTTGTATGCGGGTTGGCGTCACGATTACTACCAACTGATGCGAAAAATAGATCCATTAGGCAGAAGTTTGTATAATATTAACAACAGGGGATTTGATTTCGGATTTTTTGTTGGTCCAGGCACGGCATTAATCAGTCCTTTTAACACTAGAAATAAGCGAACCGATGAATACAGTGGCATGGTTATTCAGTCGGGCATTGCGGGCTTTTTAGAAACAGATACAGCCAGTTTTGGATTGGCCATTGGATTGGATTATCTATTAAATCCTGATCGAAAAATCTGGATATACCATCGCAAACCTTGGGTTGGCTTTACCATAGGAATTGCAATAAACTAATCCTGAGTATAAACTTAATTGTTTCTAAAGACCAAAACTCCAATAATTAACCAGAAAGCTGCTTTTCAAACTTGTTGGTTCATAGAATCTGTTCTGTCGGAACTTTTTATTGTTTTTATTATCCGAACACATAAAAACTTTTTCAAAAGCAGACCGAGCAAGTATCTTTTTGTTTTTAGTATAATTGCATTTGTCATGACAATCGGACTTCCTTACCCAGCTTTTGCAGGTGACATTGGTTTAACCCCACTGCCATTAGAGTACCTTGGAACTACATTCACTATTGTCATAGGTTACATATTAACGGCAGAACTTTTGAAAGTATGATTCTTCAAAAAATACAGAAGAGCTTCACAAACATATTGAAAGAATTGAAAGTGCAATTTCTAGGATACAAACTTTATGAGGAAACTATATTGCGATGTGTCTGCTAATATTTTACAAAAGTAAATTTTAAAGCTAAATATTTGCATTCAAATTATACATCCATACAACACCATATTTACTATCGTATTTATTAATGATTAATTGCTCATGCAATTGATTTAAAATGGTGCTTGTTTCGGCGAGCGGCGTATTAGTTACAAAAGCATATTCCTCTTCTGTCATGTTATGAAACATAGAGAACACTGTCACTGGCGAAAAGCGCTCTGCTTTCTTCTGTGCTTCTGGCAATAGCTCTTTGATAATATCTTCAAAAACTTCATACGGCTCATAACCTTTAATGGTTTTTTTAATGATACCATCCTTTTTAAAAAAGAAGGTTGGGAATACCTCAATGCCCATTTCCTTGTTCAAGGCCAAGTCTTCCTCAAACAATTTATAGCCATCGCTAATAATATCGTTCTTCAACAAGGCCGCATCTAAACCACTCGAAAGGGCCGCATTCTCGATTATTTTCCAACGAGTAATGTTGCGTTTTTCTAAAAAAACAAATTCTTTTAAACGTCTTAAAAAGGTAATGGCCTTATCGTTGTCCTGCAATTGAGCGGCCTTGAAGGCAATAGAAGGTGGTGATGAAGAATTCAGTGGATCTTCAATCCACACATCACCATCTAAAATCATTTTATGCGACGCATTCACTTCTTCCCAATGTTTTGACACATCTTCTGGTGTTTTAATTCCTCCTCTTTCAAACCCTTTCCACGATGGTAAAAGTCCTCCCATGTGGTACTCAAATTCTAAAGAGTCGCCATACTCTAATTTTAATCGTCTTAAAATCGGTTGCGTTATCCAACAGGTAGAACAGATGGGATCGGTGAAATATTTAATTTTCAGAACCGGCTTGTCTTCAAATTTTTTATAATTTTGACTTGTTGAAACCAATGGTAAAAGAAAACCGCGTTCACTATATTTCTTGGGATTCAAAAATATTTTTTTGAGCACCCTGCCTTGCTCAATATGACTACCAACTTTCTGGGAACGGAGGGTGTAATAATTTTGAAAAGCTGTTTCATAGTCGGCCGCTTCTTGCAGACATTCGGCAACACACTTCGCATCGGCAATGGCATTCGAAGTACCAGAACTTGTAAAGGGTAAAGCCATATGCGCTGCATCCCCAATTAAAACAATATTATCCTTGTGAAAACTTGGAATAAGATCAAAATCTCGCGTCTTCCAAATATAGGCATTACTAAAGTCGGTAGATTCTAAAACCGCATGTACTTCTTCAGGAAAATCTTTCATCATTTCCAAACAAAACGTTTTTAATTTCTCAGGATCATTACCTTCTTGCCCACTGGCTAATTTGACGTTGTATTGCATGAACCAAACCACCTCATCCTCTGATGCTGGTATAAATCCAAATGCAAGTCCTTTCTCCTCACTTTGAAATTTTTGAAATACAAAATCGCTGGTCCCATTATTAAATTTTATTTTAGTGGTACCCACCACTTCATGCACTTCAATTTTACTGTAATTGGTTTTGCAATGAATAACCTCTCTTACTTTAGAATTGCTGCCATCTGCTCCTATAAACAAATCACCAAATTCAACCTCACCATTCTCAAAAACAGCCGCAACGGCCTTCTTGTTTTTATAGATAAAATGCGAAAATGAATTGCCTTCTTTGAGTGTTTTTTTTGTAAAAAATGAATTTAAAAATGCGATCAAATCCACGCGTTTCATGCAATACCAATCGATGAGTTGAATCTTTATTTTCTCATCCCCATTAGGCCGTTTTAAACTGAATAAATTAACTCTTTGTTTTAACAGCTTGTGTTTGGTCTCTTTATAAAATTCAGAAAGTACTGAGAGTCCTTCGTAATTGATGAGAAAGGCATGACCGCGCGTTTTAACGTTCATCGCTTTTTCACAAACAACTACCTCCCAATGGTTGCGCTTAAGGTGCATTGCCATGGTTAATCCTGCAATGCCGCCACCTATAATTACAGCCTTCATGCCCCCATCACCCCTTTAACTCTTTGCATGGCTTCTCTTACTACAACTTCTGAAGTTGCAAAACTCATGCGAATATGCCCTTCGGCACCTTCGCCAAACCATTGTTTTAAACCTGGCACTACAGCTACCTTAGCTTCGTTTAATAACAATTCGTAGATGGCTTGACTGCTTAAATTTGTTTGGGTAATATTTGTGAATGCTACATAACAACCTTCGGGTGCTATGCACTTAAAACCTGGAATGGTATTCAATTCATTCACCACTAAATTTTTCATAACGGATAAGTGATTGACAAATCCTTTGAGCCAGTAGTCACATTGATTTAAAGCCGCTGTGGCAGCTACTTGCGATAAAACGCTCACTCCATTCACCGTTGAATAATGAAGTGAAGCATCCATTAATTGTTGAAAATGTTTTTGATTATGTGCTATTACTGCACCAATTCGCAAGCCTGCTAAACCATACGATTTACTAAAACCTGTTATGGTGATGGTTTGCTGTCTGATGGTTTCATCAATAGAAGCAACGCTGGTAAATACAGCGGGTTCGAAAACAATATCACTCCATATTTCATCTGATAAAATTAGTAAACCATGTTTACTAACGATGTTCGCCAATTGTGTTAATTCTGCTTTTGTAAAAACTTTTCCGGTTGGATTTAAAGGATTACACAAACAAATCATTTTTGTTCGAGGTGTAATCAAGGCTTCCATGGCTTCGAAATTCACCGTATTTGTTCCTGCTGGTATTGCAAAAGTGACTGCCTTGGCGTTCACCGCTTCGATAGAATACCGAAACAAGAAATCTACAGGATCAAAAATAATGGCTTCATCGCCGGGTTGCAAGAATGCTTGACAGGTAAGGTAAATACCATGCGCTGCGCTGTTCACAGGAAATGCAAATGCAGGCGAAACAGGCACTTGGCGCTTGGTCTGAAAATAATGGGCAATGCTTTCCTTGAAATCCGACATGCCTTCGGGTGCACCGTAACAATAATATTTGTCTTTGGCGAATGCACTGATGGCTTCAGCAATTTCTGGAGCACTCGGAAAATCCGGGTCGGCCGCGGTAAGCGGAATAACCCCTTCTGAAACCGATGCCCACCTTAAATTAAAGGCGCGCTTTTTCAGAAGTTCAAATTGAATGTTTGTGTTATCGAACATTGTATAGTTTTATAGTAGTTTACAATTATAATTAAAATATTAAATATACTTTTGAACAAAAAATTAAATAAAACATAATAATCAGACTATCAAATACTTTAACTGTCAATACTTTTAAGAATAATTCCATTCAGAAGGCTGTGAAATCGAGCATTTCATTAGCATTCGTAGGTAAACCATTAGAATTGTTGACAGTTAGAAATCAAAACAAATCAGGAAGGTCATATTGATGTTTCAAAGGCGTTTATTCACACAAAAACATACTAATTGGTATGTTTATGAGAATAAAATTATTCACCCTTTTGTTTTTATTCGCGCTACAAATTGTTGTAATTTCGTAGCAAAAGCATCCGCTATTTTATTAACCACCAACTCCAAATGAAAGTCCCATTTTTAAAACCTAAATTCCTCTTCCGTTTAAGTCTTGTGCTGATAGCTGTTGGTCTATCGCTTACTTTCATTTGCAATCGCATTGTCGCCAATTCGGCCAAAGACCAGCTTTACACCTCTGTCAGTCAGATTCCCTATTCTAAAGTTGGTTTGCTTTTAGGCACATCAAGAGACGGCAGAAATGGACACCACAATCCGTATTATGACAGACGCATTACAGCAGCTTTAGAATTG
>CAJBKH010000173.1 GCA_903953615.1 uncultured Bacteroidota bacterium | reverse complement strand
GCTCTACTTTGCCCATCGCTTCTATCATTTCTACCAATACATCATGCGAAATAACACTGTGTTCATTTGAACTAAATTTTTTGTAGATAAAAAAACAAAGTGCAATTGCGATAATGAAAATTAAAATTTTACCATTGCCTCCGCGCACCAATGCCAGTATAATCCTTTGAAACATGTTAAAGTTTAATGTCTGCGATTTTAACTTTGTAATTGAATGTTTTGGAATTCGCTAAAGTGACAACAACAGTAAATTCGTCATTGTCCTCGGTGGTTTGCATGTTAATTTCCGGTTCCCACACCAACGTATTTAAACCATAACCTGGTGCCAAAGCCTCGATTTTCAATGGCACATTTTCACCCAATTTGTTTTTCATCAGCACTGTTGCCCCAGCTAAATTCTGATTGATGGTGAAACTCCATTTTTTATAAACCATCATTTTTGGACAATAGCCTGCTGGTGGCCAAGCGATGTATTGAGATTTATATTTTAATGTGTCAAATTTATTTGAATTATCAATTGTTAGGATGGATGTATAATTGCTAGCTGTGCCAATTCCCATCAACTGTGAATAAGGATATAGCAACCATCTGCGATTACCAACAGTTGGGTGGTTTTGTCCCATGGCTGCAGTAACAGCAATAGCAGGATTGCCATCTCTAGAAAGGATTGATAACTTTAATGCATCAAAACCTGCAGGAATAAAACAACGCCATGCATCTGTTGGCTGGTGACTCATACTTTTATTTGCTTCACACATTAAAGCCGCAATTTCACAATTTTCGTTATTGTCGTTGGTTAACACAATTTCTTCGCTAACCCCTGCCATTCTTCTGAAATAATTGATCCTATTCTCTAGGCGTAAAATCAAAGTATCACTCATTTTACCCGGTAAACATTGATCCACATTGCCTTTCCATTTGTACTCTGGCACACCCATCTCTTTTTTACCCGCTGGATTGATTCGAGTTCCATAATAGTTAACTTTAAAGTCGGCCACAACAATGTCTTTCCATTGCAACTCAAGTGTTTTTCTTAAATCAACATACATGGTATTCGACTCGTTCCACATTCTTCTGGACAAAGCAAAATCATTGCTATCCATGGCTTCTTTAATGAGACTTGTTCTGTATTCTTTTGCTTTTGCTCTATAGGATAAATCTTTTGGAAAATCTTTTGAACTGACATCATTCAAAATTGTCAATGGCAATAAATCGTAATAGCTTGCCTTCTCCTTATTCTTTTGAATTAAATAAGTCGATTGCATTTGTTTTCCATTTCCATCTTTAGGATTGAGTTCAATGTATCTGTTAAATAACATTTCAGCATAGTATGGCTTTTGTTCTTTTACATAATATGAAAAGGTTTCAAGCATATTAGGTTGCGTTAAATTGCTCGTATACGTATTAAAGGCAGCATAACAAGCCTCTCTTAAACCAATATCACCAAAGTATTTATAGATTTTTTCTAAGAAAACTAATCGTCCTTGACCAGCAAAAATGTCGAATTTCTTAATTAATTCTAGATTCTTCGATTTTGCCTTCAACTCCTTGCTTTTAGCGTAAAGTAAGATTAAACTATCGAATTGCTTTTGCTCATTCGATTTGGCCATACCATTTAACAAATAAATATAAATAGAATTTTCGCGGTGATTTAAAAAAGAATCGGTCGGAAAGTCACTTAAACTTTGTTGAACCATTCTTAAATAATCTTCACTTGGTGGAATTTTTTCCAATGCATAGCGCATAAGGTTATAAGTATATTCGCTAAGAACAGGATCGTTTGGCAATATCTCTCTGCCATTTTTAACAATGATATACGCAGTATCGTATTGCTTTTTATCAATGTAATATCTTCCTAATTGACGGAAAGGCAATTTACTGTAACCATACAATTTCGAACCATTTTCTGTCACGCTGCTATAAATCATTTCTGCAGCTTCTTTGAAATAAGGCAAACTTTCAATTTTTAGATTCATTTGCCAATAGCACTCTCCAACCAATACCAAGGATTGGGTATCCATTCCAAAGGATAAACTCCTTTTGAAAACTGGAAGTGCCTTTGCATATTTATTGGTGTTGTAGGCTTCTAAAGCCTCTTTATTATTCGCTTTAACTATATTTTTAAAAAAGGCCACATTCTCTGGCTCCAAATAAATAAATTTTGTACCAACCATGATAAGCTTATTTTCAGGATTGAACTCAGCAAATCGAATGGCATCCTTTAAAGCATTAGGATATTTAATTTTCAGATCTGGATCTTGTGAAAGACCATACATGATTTTTGCTTTTAGCAGTCGCACCAAAGGATGGTTCTTTGTTTCCTTATTTTCCATACATTTATCAATGTATTTTAAGGCTCCTTTTAAATTTTTCTCGTTGAATTGTTTTTCGGCTTTATCATAATATTTCATTTGTGAAAAAGCCAAAGTTGTAAAACTTATAAGAACTATAAAAGCAAGTAATTTCTTCATGTGAATTGTAACGACAAATTAACCTAAAATATTGTTAGCGCTACTAACAAGTTGTTCAACACTCCAAGCTTCAGGTTTGGCATTAAATTTAACTTTCGTTAAAGCCCAAGTTTCTTCAAACAATATTGACTGCCTATAACTTTCTAAATTATCTTCATGCTCCCACATGCTGTATGTAAACATCACATTGGGTTGGTCTTTTTGTTGCCAAAGTGCTAAGTGGGTGCAGCCTTCACGGGCCCTTATTTTTGTTTTAACTGTTTCGAAAAGTGCTAGAAAATTTTCAACTTCTTCCGGCTTAAAACTCATTTTAACCAAGCGTATAATCATATTTTCGTGATGGAAATAACTGTATTTTCTTTGATTCTAAAAAGCTGAGATGCATTGCCTTGGTTAATGGCTAATTTTAAATAGCCTGTTTTACTAAACATTAACAATGCGAGTCCTTGCCCTACTGAATTATAATCCTTGTGTATTTCATAGAAATGAACATCTCTAACATATTGGATTTTGGCACTAAATTTACCTATCTCAAATTTTTGATCGAATTGTGTTTTGTTTAAATTAAAATAACAATTGCCATGTGGATCGGTATAGATTCGCTCACACACAATCATATTATCGTGTTCCATTGCTTTCTTTTGGGTTAGCATAACCGCGTTTTCTGCGCGTTTCAATCGACTCGTGTCGTTTTGAATCAATTGATTTAATACAGTTATTAATTCATTGTTTTCGCAAGTGTAAAGCATTTCGTTTTTGCCAATTTCAAAAACCAAAGAGATTAAGCCATTGTTTGGAAATACAAACCACTTGTCGCGGTGCTTGTAAATAATATTTTGTGAAAGCGATCCAATGCGCACCAGGGTTAATATTGCTTCGCTTCCATCGAATTCCAACTGATTTACGACGAAAGCTGCTTCAACAATGTTCTGTAATTTTATCTGATGTGAGATATCAACTACCTTGATATCCTTGATTCCTTGTAATAACTGACTGTGCAACAGGCCTATTTTATAGGAACCTGATTGAAAATCGGATATTAATTGAATGATTGCCAAAATTGATTATTTTCGTGTGCAAAAATATCCACTATTCACCCAATTAAAAAAGAATCTTTCACTTTGGCAGAAAAATCAATCCTCATCGAAGACATGCAACCACAAGACATATATGGTGCAAATAATATTTTCCTAAATATTATAAAAAACAAAAATCCTAAACTTAAAATTATCGCCCGAGGTGATGAAATCAAAGCCATTGGTGAAGACCAAGAGGTTGATGATTTCATTAGCCGCTTTCAAAAGTTTAATATATCCATTATGAAAGGTCGAGAATTAAATGAATCATTGCTCAGCGAAATTTTTGGGTCTGATGATACAGCGCCTTCCGCTCTAGAAACTACAAAATTAATTGATAACGACAATAACACAATTTTATTTGGCATCAATGGAAAGCCAATTAAAGCGCGCACAGCCAATCAAATTAAATTAGTACAAGAAATTGCAAAAAACGATATCGTTTTCGCGATAGGCCCTGCTGGTACTGGCAAAACCTACACCGCAGTTGCCGTTGCTGTAAAAGCACTTAAAAACAAGGAAATTAAACGCATCATTTTAACACGCCCTGCTGTTGAAGCAGGCGAAAGTCTTGGTTTTTTACCAGGCGATTTAAAAGAAAAAATCGACCCTTACTTACGTCCACTTTACGACGCTTTGGATGATATGATTCCACCAGATAAACTTAAATTGTATATTGAGAATAGAACTATTGAAATAGCACCTCTTGCGTTTATGAGAGGGAGAACTTTGGACAATTGCTTTGTTATTTTGGATGAAGCCCAAAACACCACCGATTCGCAATTAAAAATGTTCCTGACCAGAATGGGGCCTTCTGCCAAGTTAATCATCACTGGCGACTTAACCCAAGTGGATTTACCCGCTAAACAAACCACTGGCTTAATAAAATCAACTAAAATATTAGATAAAATTAAAGGTATCAGTATTGTGCTTTTGAATGTCGATGATGTTGTAAGACACCGACTAGTAAAAGAAATCATTAAGGCATACGAAAGTTAAAAATCGTTTTTAAAAAAAATGATTACTTTTGCCGTGTTAAATTTAAGTTTTTAATGAACCAAACAAATACAGCGAAAATGGAAAAAGGACTAATGGCTACCAATTATTTTTTTAAGGATCAAACTTCCTTTTACAGAGGTAAAGTAAGAGATGTTTATACTATAAAAAATGACTATGTTGCAATGATTGCATGCGATAGAATTTCTGCATTCGACCACGTTTTACCAAAAGCGATTCCGCATAAAGGTGAAGTTTTAACGCAATTGGCTTCATTTTTCCTTGATGCAACTAAAGATATCATTCAAAATTGGAAAATTAGCACACCCGATCCCAATGTAACTTTTGGTATTAATTGTGAAGCCATACCGATTGAAATAGTAGTACGCGGCTATTTGTGTGGACATGCCTGGAGAGTTTACAAAACAGGTGAACGCATGATATGTGGTGTTAGAATGCCCGATGGATTGAAGGAAAATGACAAATTTCCAACACCTATCATTACACCTGCAACAAAAAACAGTAGCGGACACGACGAAGATATTAGTGTAGAAGACATCATTGCACATAAGATTACTACAAAAAAATTCATGGACCAGATGGTTGAAGCTTCATTAGCATTATACAATAGAGGTAATGAAATGGCCAATGAACGTGGATTAATACTCGTTGACACCAAATACGAATTTGGTGTGCATGATAAAAAATTAATTTTAATCGATGAGGTTCATACACCGGATTCTAGTCGTTTTTTCTATCTAGACACTTACGAGAAATTGCAAAAAGACGGAAAACCACAAAAGCAATTGTCGAAAGAATTTGTAAGAGAATGGCTAATGGCTAATGGTTTCCAAGGTTTGGAAGGTGAAATAGTGCCAGAAATGACCAATGAATTTGTAAAAAGTGTAACCGATAGGTACACAGAATTATTTGAAGCGATGACTGGCAAGGTATTTGTAGGTAGGGATTATGCAAACGCAGACAAAACAATAGAAGATAATATAAACGACACACTACTAACTATTTAAAAATACAAAAAACTATAAAACTAAATGAGACTACACACAATTAAAACTACACTTCTTCTTTTTTTCTCTCTAAATTTTATTATTCACAACGCCCAAACAGTTAAAACTTTTGCGGGCAAAGCTTATTCTGGCTCAGGTTTTTACAATGGTACCAGAAATAACCACAAAGATTCTATGTTATTTTCTGCTCCGACAGGCATTGCCATAGATACTTCTGGACGCATTTATATTTCTAACGAACACAACATCATGCTGATTACAGGGACTAACTGTAAATTGGTAGCCGGTTACAATCTAGATCCCACTTCTAGTGGCGCACCCGACAGTAAAGATGGTACTGGTATTGCCGCGCGTTTTAACGGCCCAGCTGGCTTAACGATTATTCCAAGTACGAATGAAGTATTAGTGGCCGATGTAGATAACCACCAAATTAGAAAGGTAAGCGCGTATTTCAATTTATCCCAAGATCCAAGTGTTAGCACAATTGCTGGGGTAAAGTTATTAAATGGCTCATTTCTTAATAGCACCAATTCACTGTCTAAGTTTAATGCCCCAATTGGTGTTGCTACCGCTGCCAATGGCGATATATATGTTGCCGACAGAAATAACCATTGCATTCGGAAAATTTCTGGAGGTAATGTTACAACCATAGGTGGTAAAGTTGGTGTGCAAGGTCATGTGAATGGCGACAATGGCACTTCAACATTTAATGCTCCTTTTAATGTTTTCATCGATGGCAACTATTTATATGTTGCAGACTACGGCAATAGTGCAGTTCGTAAAATCGATTTAAGCACAGAAATAACAACCGACTTTATAACATCAGGCCTAACCTCTCCAACTGCATTGTGTAAAATTGGAGGCGCGTTTTTCATTGCTGAACAAATATGTGTTAAGAAATATGAAAGCAATGTTTTAAGTTTATATGTAGGTAGCAATTCGCAAAATGGCAACACGGATGCTGCAGGCGCAGCCGCACGTTTTGAATACATTACTGGTATCGCTTATAGCAAGCAACAAAACCTATTGTATGTTGTAGATAAAGGCAATAACGTAATTAAAAGCATTACACCAAGCAATAGCCCTGTTTGTAATTTTACCGTTTCTAATTCGTCTCCTACCAAAGGTCAAACGGTTATATTAAAGAGCACTTCAAGCAATAATCCAACTTCATTTAAATGGACGTTTACGCCAGGAAGCTATAATTTATTGAATAATTCTAAAATTACGGATAGTATAATTTACGTTAGTTTCACCCAAGCCGGTTCATTTACCGTTAAGCTTTGGGTAGCCAACAATGGCGGAGTCGATTCATTAACTAAGAACAACTATATTAATGTTAGTAGCATTACCTCCGCACCTGTAGCAAGTTTTGTTGCATCGAAAACAAATCCAAAGGTTAACGAAGTTATTAGCTTAATCGATCAGTCAGCAAATGACCCAACGGCTTGGACTTGGAGAATAACACCAGCCACCTATATTTTTACCAATGGAACAGATTCAAATTCTAGAATTCCAAATGTTAAATTTACCAATGGTGATAATTACAGTATCACATTAATAGCAACTAACAATCTAGGTTCTACCTCAGAAACAAAACTTAATTATATTAATGTTAATCTCTCTGGTGTTAAGCGCATTGTTACAACACCAATTAAATTATTTCCAAATCCTGCTAATGGCGTTGTTAATTTAAGCCATGTATTGAATGGAAAAATTCAGATCATCAATATTCAAGGTCAAATTGTGTTAACACAAGGAAAAGACGAAATTGCAACTGAACTTAACATTGAAAACCTTGAAACAGGCGTTTACTTTATATTACTCCATACTGAATCGGGTGTAATTAGTGAAAAACTAATCGTGAATGCACATTAATTCAAAATAAAATTCTTTAAAAGCCCTTAATAGGGCTTTTTTTTTGCCTATTGCAATAGACTCATTAATTGGGTAATGGTTTTCCAATTGCGAGTGGTGGCATTCAGCTTTAACTTATTTTCAATAAATTGGTTACTTATTTTGGAGTTGCCATAACCATTGATGGGACAATGAATATAAATGACACTGTTTTCAATCAAATATTCATCGGTTCCAAAATCGAATTCAGAAAATTGTTTTACAAGTTCACCGTTAGGTAGGTCAGACAAAAATGTAATATGCAATTTGCTGACATCTGTTACCCCCTTTTTCAAGAATGGATTGTTCTCGAAAATAAATTGTAATTCTTTATTGGATTTAACCAAAACAGGTACATCAAAACAAAAAACCTCCAAAATACGGTTTGCTATTAGCAGTTCTAATTCTCTCTGATTCGCTTGTTCGGACTGGAAAACAACGTTTCCACTTTGGATGTAGGTTTGCACAGCATTAAATCCCAATTTTTGAAAAAGGTTTTTTAATTCATCCATTTTAATGATTTTGTGGCCGCTTACATTGATGCCACGCAGTATACAGATATAGGTATTCATTTTCTTTTTTAATAACAATCGACATCTGCAATTAATTGCAATCCTTTGATATTATCCCTTAGTATAAGATAATCATAAGTTTTTGTAATAAATTGTTTAATGGCCTTTTCATTGTCCTTGTCTTTTTCCATTTTCACTAATATATTTCGCAAGTAAAAATTTTTAATTTTTGACACGAATGGCGTTTCAGGTCCTAATACACGCGCCCCTAATTGCTGCTTTAACAATTGCGAAAATTGCGCTGAAACTTGGTTAATAATTTCAGGTTGTTTGTGTTTTATTGTTAGCTTTATTAGTCTACTAAATGGCGGGTAGCTGAACTGCTCGCGTTCTAATATTTGTGAACTATAAAAGCCTTCATAATCATTGTTTGCAACAGCTTGTAAAACTTCATTCTTAACTTGCCTTGTTTGTATAATTAGTAAACCTTGTTTACCATGTCTACCGGTTCTACCTGCCAATTGAGAAAGTAACTGAAAGGTGCGTTCATAAGCTCTAAAGTCTGGAAAATTTAAAAGTTGATCGGCATTAATAACAGCCGCTAAGTGCACATTTTCAAAATCTAAACCCTTTACAACAATCTGAGTGCCCACCATTACATCTGCCTTGCCATTTTCGAAATCGTTGATATAATTGCGAAAAGCATTTTTTTGTCGCGTACTATCTTGGTCGAACCTAATGATGCGCAGTTCTGGTAATAGCAATTGTAATT
Source organism: uncultured Bacteroidota bacterium (assembly GCA_903953615.1). Taxonomy (GTDB): domain Bacteria; phylum Bacteroidota; class Bacteroidia; order NS11-12g; family UBA955; genus JABMMZ01. The sequence continues at coordinate 16,288 of CAJBKH010000173.1, read as the reverse complement.
CTTCTACGATTCTTTCGGTACCATATCCTTGTATACCCATGGTATTGCTGCCACAAGCTTGGCATTGTGTAATATTCGGTTGATGATAGCCACAGTAATGGCATTTTAAATTATTGCTGTATTTATAATAGGTCAATGCGATATCACAATTCACACATTTTGTTGTCCAGCCACAAGTGGTGCATTCAACAACAGGAACATATCCCTTACGATTTTGAAACAATATACCTTGCGACTTTTCACTTTGAAGCTGCGTTAATTGATTAAACAAGGTATGGGTAAAAATACCATGCATTTGTTTTGTGCGCGTTTCCTCTTTTACATCTGCAAAAACAACATTGGGCTGCAAGGCTTTGCCATACAAAGCTTTTAATTTCACCATGCCGTATTTGCCTGTCATGGCATTGAAATAGGTTTCGATTGAAGGTGTTGCCGAACCTAATAATATTTTAGCGCCGGTTAGTTTTGCATAAACCATGGCTAAATCGCGGGCATTGTAACGTGGTGCTTTATCGGTTTGTTTGAATGTTGTTTCGTGCTCCTCGTCAATGATAATTAAGCTCAAATTTTGTAATGGCATAAACAAAGAAGAACGCGGTCCAATTAACAATTTTATTTCGCCTTTATTTGCTTTTTGCCAAATTTCAACTTTTTCGAACTGACTAAATCTCGAATGAGAAACAGCCATTTTATCGGAAAAATATTGCTCGAGTCGCTTTATTAGTTGTTCTGTTAAAGCAATCTCTGGCACCAGATAAAGCACACTTTCTCCGCGTTCAATTGCAGATCGAATGAGATCAATGTATATAAACGTTTTTCCACTGGCTGTTGCACCGTGTAGTAACGTAGTTTGTTTTGTTTTAAAATGATCTTTAACAGCGTTTAATGCAATTTGTTGTTCTTCAGATAATACAAAATCACTTTCTACATTCTGGTTCAACTTAATTCTATCAACCGTTACTTGGTATTGTTCAATGATATTTTTATCGACCAATGCTTTTATTGCGGAGGCCGCTAAGTTGTATTTTTTTATTAAATCGCTTTTAATGGCATCGGTGTTTGGTTGACCAATTAAAGCCAATAAAGCTTCGTATTGTTTTTTGGCTTTCTTTTCTAATGAAATTAGCAAATCATTGAAGCTTTCTTCTTTAATTTCGGAACTCAATTTAATCCTAGTAGACAACTTAGGTTTGTAGACTTCAGTTATATCATCTGTAATAACAATTAACTCGCGGTCGTATAAACTTTTTATAATTTTAACAAAAGAAGACTTTGACTTTAATTCTGTTTCTATTGCCGAGATTCTGAGTTTTTCTTTCCCTGCTAATAGTTTTAATATTTTAACTTCTTTTTCGTCAAGTTCGTTCTCATCATATTGCACATCGTCTGCCAAGGCTACGTATGTTTCACTTTCAATTTTTAAACCCGAGGGCAAAGCCGCAGACATTACATCGCCAAGCGTGCACATATAATAGTCGGCAATCCATTGCCAAAACTTAAGTTGTTGAGGGGTTATTAAAGGCGAATCGTCAATAAATGCTAAAACATATTGTGCTTCATATACTTTTGGCGGTTCAGATGTAATATTAACAATAAGGGCCGTATAAACTTTTCGTGAACCAAAAACTACAAAGACGCGTTTGCCAACCACTGCTAATTCGTTCATTTCCTCCGATAATCGGTAGGTAAATAAACGCGGAATAGGCAAGGGTAAAACAACCTCAACGTATAAGGTCTCACGGTCATCAAAAACGGTATCTTCGATTAATTCACTCAAATCGTTTTTGGCGATAAATAATTTAGAATTTTTCCTTGGTGAAGTTCTATACCATCGGGAAATTCAATGATATAAAGTCCGCATGTATTCATTTCTGCAGCTCCAGTTGTACTTAATTGGTTGGCTAAATTGGTAATTCCAAAGTTATGACCGACCACCATGATTGTTTGATGATTTTTATTTTCTAAAATGATATCAAACATCTCAGATGCTGAAGCATGGTATAAATTATCAAGGTATTGAACGGGTGCATCCAAATTAAAAAGCGACAGGGTTTCCTTGGTTCTTATTGCTGTACTGCACAAAATAATGTCTGGCTGAATGCCCAATAATTTAAATGCTTTGGCCACTTCAGGCGCGTCTTTTCTACCCTTTTCGTTAAGTGTTCTATTAAAATCAGAAGAAGTAAATTGAGAGACACTTTTCGCATGTCTCAATAATATCAATTGTTTTGCCATGTTTGAGATCTAATGGACTTTAAAACATTTAAACTTGCTAATAAATAACCTAATACCATTAAAACACCGCCTATCGGGGTTATCATGCCCAGTTTCTTCATCCAAAGCATATTTAACAATTCAGAAATTGATATCAAGATTAAAGTAGAAGAAAATATAAGCACACCAAATAAAAGTGAATAAATGGAAGCTTTAGATATTTTAAATTTTGTTGTAATATTGAGTATTAATATTAGAAACAATCCAAGTGAGTGAATGCTTAAATATTGACAAGCTGTGTGATACACATCGAGCATGTTTGGTGTTAGAAGTCCCTTTAATCCATGGCTTCCGAAAGCGCCCAATACTACAGAAAGGCCTAGCATAATTAGCACCACAACAATCAGTATTTCTAAATTATTTTTTAAAAACATGATACAAAAATATACTAAAATGAATGCATTCAAATTAAAATTATTGCTATTTTCGGGAAGCTTATGCACAATGGGTGCTATTCAATCTCAAACGTACATTGGACTTCAACAAAGTAATTATGGTGGCATCCACCAAGCCAATCTCAATCCAGCCAATATTGCGAATTCAAGACATCGCGTATATGTTAATGCATTCACAATGGGCTTTGGCTTTAACAATGATTATTTGAGTTTAAATATGCCATTTAGTGTGCAACAATTGTTAACCAATAAAGTGCCTGCGCAATACCATAAAAATGGAGATCCCAATGCGCCTGTAGATTTTCAGGATGATTGGTTAAAGGAAAGCGTAAATGGTAAAAGCAAAAATTTAAACTTGTATTCGCAGTTTAGAACACCTGGTATTATGTTCACCTTGCCCAAAGGATTTGCTATTGGATTGCAATATAAAAATACCATCAGTTTTCAAATCAATGACATGGCCGAACCCCTTGCCCGACTTAGCAAATATGGTGTCGATAGCAGCAAAGGCAATACACTTTACAGCGGTCCCAACCAATACAAAGTAGGTGAGCGATTCGAAGACAATGCATTCACAGTCAATTTCAATGCCTATGGGGAATTGGGTGGAACACTTGCAAAAACCATTATTAAGAATGACCATTTAATCGTTAAGGCTGGATTTACAGGGAAATATTTAATGGGCTATGCGAGTGGCTATATCAAAAACAAGGGCGTACAATTTCGTTTACCTAATAAAGACACCATTGTATTTAATCAAACAGATGTTGAGTATGGGTATACCGATCCCGCAATTTTAGAAGACTTAAAAGTAGTTAATCCCGATTATTTCAAAGAAAAATTAAAAGGTGCTGGTTTTGGATATGACATTGGTGCCACTGTAGAATGGAGTCCTGAGGGAACCAAAAAACTAACCAATGATAAAAATAATTACCTGTTGCGAGCTGGTTTAAGTTTATTAGATGCAGGTGGCATTTATTATAAAAATAATTTGAGAACCACCCATATTACAAATTCTTCAGATAAATATTTTGATGTTACCGGTGCATTTGGTAGCGCATGGAGTTCTACAAAAGATGGTATGCGTTTTACGGATAGTGTAATGCGCACAATTTTTCAAATCGACAGTGCTTATAAATCAGTAAAAACAACGATGCCAACTACCATTAATTTACAATTTGATTACAACCTTTTTAAGAATTTATTTATCGGTGCAAACATTTCACAAGATATGCGTGGTAAAAAATCTATTGGTATTCGCAAACCCTCTTACCTTGTTGTTATTCCACGTTTTGAAAGTAAGTTGTTTGAAGTTTCTTTACCAATGGGCTTAATGAACGATTACAAAACTGGAAGAGTGGGAATTTTTCTAAGAATTGGTCCTGTCTTTTTCGGTTCCGATAATTTAATTGGCCAATTAAAATCAAATAATTTTTATGGCGCTGATTTTTATTTCGGCATAAGCAGCGGTATAACCTCAAAAAGCAAAGGCAAGAAGAAGTCATAATGCAACAAGTCAAAACACTTTAATTTAAATTTCAAATTAATCATATAAAAAAATTATTTTTGCGCTATGGACAAAGTGGTATCAAATGCTGATGAAGCAATCAAAGACATAAAAGATGGTGCGGTTGTAATGTTGGGCGGTTTTGGATTGTGTGGTATTCCAGAAAATTGTATTAGTGCCTTGGTAAAAAAAGGAACTAAAGACCTGACATGTATAAGCAACAATGCGGGTGTTGATGATTTTGGTATTGGCCTTTTATTGAACACCAAGCAAGTAAAAAAAATGGTGTCTTCCTATGTAGGCGAAAACGAAGAGTTTGAAAGACAATTGCTAAATGGCGAATTAGAGGTTGAATTAATTCCACAAGGTACATTGGCTACCAGATGTTTGGCTGCAGGCTATGGCATGCCGGTGATTTATACCCCTGCTGGTGTTGGTACTGAGGTTGCAATTGGAAAAGAAACAAGAGATTTTAAGGGCAAAACCTATTTAATGGAAGAAGCCTTTGATGCTGATTTTGCTATCGTTAAAGCTTGGAAGGGCGACCACCACGGCAATTTAGTTTATAAAGATACGGCAAGAAACTTTAATCCTTTGATGGCGATGGCTGGTAAAATTACCATTGCAGAAGTTGAGGAATTGGTTGAGCCAGGAGAATTAGATCCTAATTTTATCCATACACCTGGAATTTATGTCCATAGAATTTTTCAAGGGGTGAATTATGAAAAAAGAATTGAACAAAGAACGATTAGAAAAAAAGCATAATCCTGTTAGTTCAAAGTTCTTCAATTTTCAGATGACCGTCAAATCGATTTTATTTTTTACCCTGCTTGTTTTTTCGAAAACAATAAGTTCACAAACCTCAACCAATTATTGCATTAAAGGACAATTGGTAGATAGTGGCTCCAATCAAGCATTATCGAATGTACATATTGAAGTGCGCAACCAATTGAACCAAGTGATTGGCATCATTGTTAACAGCGATAGTTTTGGTCGTTTTTATATTTGTGCTACGCAACCCATTAACAGCGTCAATTTCAATTATATTGGTTACCACGATAGACAATTAATAGTTTCGGATACTAGCTCAGTCAATGACCTTAAAACCATTTGGCTGCGCTCAACAAATAATGCCTTAAAAGGCTTTTCATTAAAATTAAAAAAGGAAGAGGAACCTTTTACCATTGAAAAGAAAACCTATTCAGTTAGTCAAAATATACTTGCAACAGGAGGAACCGCTATTGATGCGCTTAAACAAATTCCTGCAGTGAATGTCGATGCGGATGGCAATATTAGTATTAGGGGCAGTAATAACATCACCATTTATATCAATGGCAAACAAAGCAGTTTAAGCGGTGCCGATAGACAAGCCTTGTTAATGCAAATTCCTGCAGCTAATATTGAAAGTATCGATATCAATACCAACCCTGGAGCCAAACAAGATGCGGAAGGCATGAGTGGTATTATTAATATAACACTCAAACAAAATACCAGTAAATCGAAAAATGGTTATATAACATTAGGCGCCGGCACTAATAATAAATACAATGGCACTGTTTCTTTCAACACCAATTATAAAAAATTTGTGTTTGGTAACACCCTCTCCTTTCGACAGAATGACCAATGGGGACGTGGCTATAATTTCCGTCAAAACTTTTTCAATAACACAAGTAGTAGAATTAATCAGTATAGCAATAGTGAGTATCTTAATTACAATGGCGCTTTCTCTGGCACTATAGATTACAATCACAGCAAAAAGTTAACCATCTCAACAAATTATTTATTCTCAGATAATATCTCGAAAGATGAAGACCTAAGTAAAAATTTCTTGAGCAACGCACAAGATAGTATTTATCAAATTATAGAAAGAGGTAGCAAAATAAAAGGCAATAATTACAATATCGATGCAGGATTGAGCATGCGTAAAACATTCGACAAAAGCACCCACAATTTAATTGGTATGGTTAATTTTTCGAGAACCTTCACAGACAATACCACAAATTTTGTGCAGAATGAACTCAATACAATTTCAGAAACTATCAAATCGCCACTTCCCTATTTATTGAATAACAGCAATAACAATATTTTTACAACACGATTGGCACAACTTGATTACACAAAACCTTATCATACAAATATCAAATTTGAAACTGGTTTAAAATATACTGGACGATCAATCGACAATAATTTTTATGTTGATTCATTTAATCACATCTTACAAAAAAATCAAACAGACTCTGCAAAAAGTAATCATTTCTTATATGATGAAAAAGTAAGTGCAGCCTATGCCATGGTTAGTCACACCGTGAATTCAATTATTAAATACAATTTGGGGTTAAGGTTCGAAAATACCGACATCAAAGGACAACAGTTAACCAGCAATGAATCTTTTGCATACAACTATTCAAAATTATTTCCTTCAGGAAGTATTAATTTCACCTTGCAAAAAAAATACAAATTACCTGATATTCAATTAAGTTATAGCAAGCGTATCAACCGACCTGGTCAAAGAGATTTGAATCCATTTCTTAATTTTTCAGACCCTTATAACTTATCAAAAGGGAATCCGAATTTAAAGCCTGAAATGACCAATGCCCTTGAGCTTTCGGCCATATACAACACTAAAAAAATTGCCTTTACGGCTACGTTTTATGCGCGTCAAACCAATCAACCTATTTCGCGTTTTAGAACCATCGATTCCAATGGCATCTCGATGGTGAGTCAAATTAATTTAGGATACAATAGAAGCACTGGAGGCGAAATCGTCGCTAAGTTTAGTTTATTCAAAGACCTAAAAGTTACTATGAATGGCAATGTATATAAGTACATCGTGGCTGGCAATGTATTGGGCAACGACTTCATCAATCAACGTATTGCATATTCTGGCAAGGCCAATCTAAGTTATCAATTTTGGAAAAAAACAGATTTACAAGCTTCGTTTTTTTATATGGGTCCTAATGTTACAGCACAAGGTCAGATGAAGGCCATGTACGGGCTAGAAATTGGTGGCAAGAAAGATCTTATCAAAGACAAACTAACTTTAGGTTTAACATTAGCAGATGTATTTAACAATAGACGATTTGCAATGCGCATGAGTGATGCAACTTTTAACTCCGATTTTTATAGAAAAAGAGAAAGTAGAATTCTAACTTTTAACCTTACTTGGAAATTTGGAAAACTAGAGGGTCAAGCTACTGAGAAAAGACCTAGAAACATGGAACGTCCATCTGATATGGATTTTTAAGCCATGCATCAATTAATAAAAACAAACGATGGTAGTTTTACCTTATACAATGAAGTGTTGGATGAAACTTATCATTCTGTGAATGGCGCTTTAACAGAGAGCCTGCATGTATTTATCAAAAACGGGCTTATGTATCGACCATTCGAAAAAAATGAAATTCATATTTTAGAAGTGGGATTCGGTACTGGCCTCAATGCATTATTAACACTAGAACACAAACCAATTGATCAAAAGATATTCTACACTGCGGTTGAACCATATCCGCTGAAAACAGAAGACAACATCGCTTATTTTGAACACTTTGAAACGGCACCTAAAAAACTATCTGCTCTTGCATCGCTGTTGCAAAATGATGGCAGTAACTTTACTGAGATAGAAAGTGGATTTTATTTTTCACTATTAACCCAAAAAATTCAATCGCTAAAAATGGCTGATCATCTTTTAAGGTATTCGGAATTGGCTGTTTTTTTCGAGGGTTTCGACCTGGTTTATTTCGATGCATTTGCTCCACAGAAGCAATCTGAAATGTGGAATTTGGAAACTTTATCATCCATAAGTGAACAAATGTCAAAAAAATCATTGCTAACAAGCTATTGTGCACAAGGTCAGTTCAAAAGACATCTTAAGTCTTTGGGATTTAATGTAATAGGTATTGAAGGCCCTCCTGGCAAGCGTGAAATGACCGTTGCCCTGTTTTAATCAACATTCTTTTAATAAATCAGTAAATCATAAACATTTTAAAACATTGATTTACAGATATTAGCATTAATTCTTTATTTTTTACTTGCTTTTAATACTCAAATATTTAGTTTTGTTTTAACAAATATTAACTGCTTATTGAAATGAGAATTTACATTGGAAACTTAAATTACAGGTTGCGTACTGAGGAGCTAAAGGCCGCTTTTGAGCCTTATGGCGAAGTTGTAGGAGCTAAAATCGTACGCGACAAAGAGACTAACCGAAGCAAAGGTTTTGGGTTCATTGAAATGACCAACGATTCAGATGGAACGAAAGCCATTGAAGCATTGAATGGTACCGACCTAAGTGGACGAAACATGATTGTGAGTGAGGCAAAGCCAAGAGAGAATGATGGTAATTCATCAACCCCTCCAAATTCATAAGACTGAACTTCTTTTTCTACTGTATTAGTTGCTTCATATTTTGAAGTACGTGTAATAGGTATGTACTTTTCAAAAAGTGCTAATTACTACCTATGCCTTCTCGTATCTTTTAAAAAATTCACCAAGTGAGTTAACAATATCTGAAGCAATTAATGCCGTTTTAGAATGCTGGAAAGCCGCTAAATCCCCCGCATAACCATGAACAAATACGCCAAGATAAGTAGCAATATCCATTGGATATTTTTGTGCACATAAACCTAATAAAATACCTGTGAGTGCATCTCCAGAACCAGCAGTTGACATACCATTGTTGCCATTGCTGTTAAAATACACTTTACCTTCACTTGTTACAATGCAAGTATGATGTCCTTTTAAAACAATATTTACTTTGTATTTTGTTGCGAATTCCTTCTGGGCAATAAACCGTTGCATAGTTGTAGAATGCTCCTTTGTCAATCGGTCGAATTCTATTGGATGTGGTGTTAGGATACAATGCGCATTCAATGTCTCCATTAATTCAGGATTTAATGCTAGAATATTAAGTGCATCGGCATCTATAACCAATGGCTGGGTGTAATTATTCAAAACATCTTTCACCAATTTCACTGCATCAATACTTGTACCTAAACCTGGTCCAACTGCAATTGCACCGTACTTTTCGAATTCAATTTTATTACTGTGTTGGGGCGTTAGTAGCATGGCTTCAGGCAAAGCGCTGTTCATAGCAACACTACCTTCTGTTGGCAAAAGCACTGTTAACATACCACAACCACTTCTAAGAGTCGCTTTTGCTGAGATAATAGACGCACCAATTTTATTTGGAGAACCTGCAATTAAAAGTGCATGACCAAAGGTTCCTTTATGGGCACTTGCAGGTCGAGGTAAAATACTTTTTTCAATACTTTTTTCATCTATGTATTCGAAAGTGTCTGATTGACTTTCGATAAATGATTGGGATAAGCCAATGTCAATCATGTGAAATTTACCTACGAATGCATCATTCTCTGGAAACATAAATGCTAACTTAGGCAATTGAATAGTGAGTGTTTCGTTGGCAATAATTGTATTCGATTGATTACTTTCAAAATTACAATCGGGTGATAAACCAGAAGGTAAATCTATGGCCAATTTATAACAGTTACACGCATTTAATTTTTGAATTAGTACTGATGCTAACCCTTCAATTGGACGCGAAATACCGATACCAAATAAGGCATCGATTATACATGTTTCATCCAAAAGCAATAGGTGATCGATTTGTTCTAAAGCATCAATTTCTACTATCGGAATGTTTAATTCTCTTGCATTATTTAATTGGCTTAGACATTCTTCTGTATAAGTTCCTTTTAATACAATGAGATTAACCTCAACATTGTTTTTGAAAAGAAGCTGTGCTATTACAAGCCCATCTCCACCATTGTTACCCGAACCACAAACGATTGTATATTTTTGAAAAGAATAGGTCTGTTGAATAAATTCAAATAAGCAAGTAGCTGCTCTGTTCATTAAATCAATAGAACTTATTGGCTCGCTTATCATTGTGTACTGATCGCAGGCTTTAATTTGCTGGGCACTTAAAATTTTCATAATTGAACAATTAGTTTATTCAAAGGTAACCAATGAAATGGGCAAATACGCATTAGTTTTGTTTTTGAATTTCTGCCATCCCACTCGTGGTTACTTTGGTGGTTTTCGGATCGCCATAATAGTTGATATGCGAAACACCACTTGCTTTCGCATACATTGCGTTACTCGCATGAATTTCAATTTCACTTGTTCCAGAACTTTCGATGGTAGCCGTTTGAGATAGAAAGGTCGATGCACCAAGTTCGGAGGTTCCTGATACTTTTGCTTCAATCGTTTGACATTCTCCCTCGAGTTCGAGAGATGAAGTACCGCTTAACAAAACTTTTAAAAACCCAGGATTGATATTGGCTGCACATTGAGAAGCCCCAGTGCATTTAATCTCCATCTCTTTTGTTGTAAAACCTTCAATATTAGCCTCAGCTGCACCATTTAACTCAATTGACTTAAGTGTAGGACATACAATTGAAATCTGAACATTTTCATCTGTTGCTGAAAACCAACCATTTTTTAATTTAATGGACAAAACGCCATTTTTCTCCTCGACGATTAAATCATCGGATTCGTTAATTTTGGCGTTAATGCTTTGTGTGTTGCCCTCAGTGATGTTTACTGTCAAATTATCGGAAACAATTATTTTATTAAAACTACCTTTAGAATAGGTGTGATTAAAGTCATTTGAACTGCTATAATATGCACTATTTAAACATTCAATGCATTTTATCCCATTATCAACAACAGTGTAGGAATTGGATGCATAAAGGCTTTGATTATCGATGGTATTCCCATCGATATCTAACGCAACTTGGTTGTCAATTTTAAAGGAACAGCCTTTGTGTAATTTTAAAATAAATTCAACTTTTTGTTTGCGATAGGTTTTGTTTCTTGTTAGCGTATAAACCTCGGGAAGTAAAATAACGCTGTCTTTAATTTCAACTTTATAGCTGCAATTGGCTGCATTTAACTTTGCTTTTTGTGCATCCTGACCATAAGATGAAACTACTTGAACCAATTCTGTTGGTCCATCTGTTTGCTCAATTAACAGGTGTACATCATCTACTTTTAATTCATCATCTTTTAGTATCAACCAATCTCTATCACCATATGCTTTAAATGTCTTTATTACAAAATGTGTTCTACTTGAATCAATGGCGGTTGTTTTTTCGATGCTCGATTTGGTTCTAAAATAGGCCGATGATTTAGTTGCAGAAATAACAAATAGAACAATGGTCAATAGCCATAATATGTTGAGTGTACGAGAAAATAATTTTCTTTGATTGAACACTTTGCCACTTGTTAAAATGACTGCCGACCAATAAAAAAACATGAACATTAAAGAAAAAATCACAAATACAATGACGGTATGTCCGAGTAAGGAATCATTCGCATTATCAAACAATTTCATAGAAATGAAATTGGTAATATTTGAGGAATGGCCATTGATTTTAATATTTCCTGTAGCAGCTACAATAAATGCTATAATTAAAAGAAAACCAATCAAACCAAATAAAAAACCAATGAGTTTAAAAGTAAATGTAAACACCCCCATAATAACTTGACCAAAAGCACCAAATAATTTTCTTAAAAAATTGGCGAGTCTATCCGAAAAATTTCGGTTTTCTAGCGATTCTTTGATTTTATTAAATTCGTTTTCTACAGATTTTTGAATGGTGTTCACATTTATTTTTTCTTTTCGCATGGCTAATTTTTGCGCTGTTGTTTTGGCCACAGGAATCACAACAATCAATATTAGATAAATAAGAATACTTGACCCACCTGCAAAAAACAAGGCTACAAAAATTAACCTAATAATTATTGGATCGATGTTAAAATAATATGACAAACCACTGCAAACACCACTGATTATTTTGTCATCGGGATCTCTAAAAATCTTAGACCTTTCGTGTTCAAACGTTTGATTCGAACCGGTTGATTGTTGCTCTTGTTGATTCGAATTTTGTTCTTCACTATGTGTTTCTTCATCGCCAGCAATTGCTTTTGGAGAACCCACAGAGGCAATAATTTCTTTAACATGTTCTGCAGTAATATTTGCTTCGCCAGCGCTTAATTTAGCCTGCAACAATTCTGCAATACGGTGTTCAATATCGGCAACGATTTCGGCTCCCTCCTGCTTTGCTGAAAAATATTGCTTTAATGAATCAATATACTGACTCAGTGTTTCGAAAGCTTTTTCTTCTATTTGAAAAATCCTTCCGCCGATGTTAATGTTAATGACTTTATACATTGTAATTATTATTTTTTGTTGCTTGTAGTACACTGAATTGTAAATCCTCCCAAGTGGAATTCAATGCTTCTAAAAATTTAGAACCTTCAGGTGTCAATTGGTAATATTTGCGAGGAGGCCCCATGGTACTCTCCTGCCAATTGTATTCTAGTAAACCTTCGTTTTTTAATCGGGTTAAAAGTGGATACAAGGTACCTTCAACCACTATCAGTTTTGCCATTTTCAAATGCTCTAAAATGTCTGATGCGTAAATTTCTCCTTTCGAAATAATTGAAAGTATACAGTATTCCAGTATCCCCTTTCGCATCTGTGCCTTTGTATTTTCGATATCCATTGCCGTATTTATTAAGTCGCTTCTTACCTTTTTAAAAAGGACTTGAATTGAACACTGCAAAGCTATATAATAATTATAGTACTATGTTATACAAAGTACTATACAAAAATATAAAACATTGATTTACTGTTAAATAAAAATGGCCGGCCCGATTAAACTGGCCGACCATTCGATTAAAAAAGTTATAGATTACAAATATTGATGGTCAATCAAGTACTTAATTAAATCATCCAAATCACTTTTAGCAGTGGTTTTTAATTCGAAATATTGATTGTCTTGATTGGTATGAATTCGCCATACATGGGTTCCCTTTTTTATTTCAGTGGCCAAACAAACCATTTGTTTCATGGTATTGTATACTTGAATTTGATTAAGGGTTCCATTTGGACTTTCAATGGTGAGCTCTTCAAAGGTGCCAAGAATCTTATCGTTTTGGTAAATATCATTTCCTACCAACACAACTGGTTTGGTTTTATCGCGTTCTACAATTTTAAAATTTTCTTCCGATGCTTTTTTTGCCTCCTCTTTTTTCTTCATATTACCCTTAAGAGCAACAAATGTTTCGACTCTAAAAGTATCCAATCCAAAGGCATTGATAAGCTTGAATTTGCAAATCACATCGCTGCCATTCGTAGATAGTAAATCTTGTAAATCGCAATTTGAATTCAAATCAGGGAAATAAAAGTTGTAATAGTCTAAGAAGGTGCCCTCGCCTTCAGAAATATTACGCACTTCTATTAAGGTGTGTTGGTCTTTAATAGATTTATAGACCGCAACTATCTCGCCTCTTCTTGTATTATCTACATTTGCTAAAGCCACACCATTGCAATAAAAACTGTCTGCTTCTACAACGCCTCCATTCAAAGGTTTTGAACGCTGAGCATTTACATGGTTAGTTAAACTAACCAATACGATTAATAAACTTAATTTAAATTTTGAAACCATAACATTATAATGATATATGCTTGCCAATTGCATTGTATTCAGCTTCATCATTGCTGGCAACTATTACAATTGTATCTGCACTTAATTTTGATATGCAATTTGAATACCAAATTTCACCTTCCTTGTCCATATTCGACAGCGGTTCATCTAATAACTTAATAGGTGCATTACCGACTAAGCACAAAGCGGTTTTAAGTCTTTGCAACATACCTGAACTAAAATATTGAATGGGTTGGGTGGCTTGCTTTTTTGTAAAGGCCGCATAGTCAATGAAATTTGAAAGCGACATTGACATCTTTCCTACTTCCATTTGATGGGTGTGAATTTCTTCAATAGAAAACTCTAATGGGAGCGACATTAAAGGTGCTGTGTAATTAAAATACAAATGCGGTTGTTCAATGAGTTCGTTGTCTAACAAAACCTCGCCCTCGGCCGCTTGTATTAAACCGTAAATAATTTGTAATAAGGTAGATTTACCACTGCCATTTCTACCAAGAATAGCAATGCTTTCGCCCGTATTTAATTCAAAATTAATATTGCGAAACAACCATTGTTGATGATAGTGCTTACCAATTTGATTGACCTTTAAATGCATTGCAGTTATAGAAATGTTATTGGTAATTGCTTAATAAGCATTTGCCTATTTTGAGATATAACCTTTCATGATTCCTCTATCACTCTCCTTGATGAATTGTAGTATCTCATCGCGCTCTGAGCTGGCTGGCATATTGGCTTCGATGTGAGAAATGGCTTTGTTATTATTCAAGCCTCTTACATAAAGAATTCTATAGATTTCTTGAATTTCAGCAATTTTTTCTGTTGAATAGTTTCTTCGTCTTAATCCGATAGAGTTAACCCCTTCATAGCTTAGCGGCTCACGCGCTGCCTTTGTATAAGGTGGCACATCTTTACGTACCAAACTACCACCACTAATCATTGAATGTCTACCAATGTGCACAAATTGATGTACCAAGGTAGCACCACCTAAAATAGCATGCTCGCCAACCACTACGTGTCCTGCCACTTGTGTGCTATTGGCTAAAATAACATTATCACCAATAATGCAATCGTGAGCAACGTGACTATAAGCCATAATTAGAACATTGGAACCTACTTCAGTTTTACCCCTATCCTTTGTTCCTCTGTTAATCGTAACACATTCTCTAATGGTAGAATTATCACCGATAACAGTAAGGGAATCTTCGCCATCGAATTTTAAGTCTTGTGGAATGGCCGAAATAATCGCGCCTGGAAATATGCGTACATTTTTACCGATTCTCGCGCCTTCGAAAATGGTAACTCCTGAGCCTATCCATGAACCTTCTCCAATTTCAACATTTTTATGGATGGTTACAAAAGGATCGATTACAACATTGTCGGCAATTTTAGCCTGAGGGTGCACGTATGCTAATGGTTGAATCATTTTATTTTAATAGTGTTTTATATAATACAATATTTAGGTTCCTATCCCCTAAAATTAGATGTTTTTGATTTTAATAATTTGTGCCATCATTTCAGCTTCACTTACTAACTTGTCGCCAACAAAGCAGCGACCGCGCATCAAACAAATGCCTCTGCGAATGGGTTCTAACAATTCCATTTTCATTATCAATGTATCACCGGGAACCACTTTGTCTTTGAATCTCGCATTGTCTATTTTCAAGAAATAAGTAGCGTAATTTTCTGGATCTGGCACTTCGCTTAATACTAGCACACCGCCGGCTTGCGCCATGGCTTCTAATTGCAATACGCCTGGGAAAATCGGATCGTTAGGAAAATGACCAGGGAAAAAATATTGATCTCCGGATACATTTTTAACGGCCACAATATATTTTGCAGATTTCTCAATGATTTTATCTACTAACAAAAACGGATGCGCATGTGGCAAGAAACGGTTGATGTCTTTGTATTCAAATATTGGTTTAATATTCGGATCGTAAAAAGGGGCTTCGCTTACTGCTTTCTTTTTAGTTTTCTTGATCAATGCTTTGATTTTTTTAGCAAAAGCTACGTTGCTTGCATGACCCGGACGGGCCGCCATGATTTGCGCTTTAATTGGCATTCCGATCAAGGCCAAATCACCCAATAAATCTAGTAATTTATGTCTTGCAGGTTCGTTTTGAAACCGCAATTCAACATTGTTTAAAATGCCTTCTTTTCTTACTTCAACTTTTGGCTTATTAAAAATCTTTGCAAGGCGCTCCATCTCGTGGTCTTCTACCACTCTATCAACAATTACAATGGCATTATTCAAGTCGCCACCTTTTATCAAATTATTGTTCAACATGATTTCTAGTTCATGTAAAAAACAAAAGGTACGGCAACTTGCAATCTGTGTTTTAAATTCACTTAGGTTGGTAATAATAGCATGTTGACTGCCCAAAACGGGACTGTTATAATCTACCATTACTGTTGCTCTATAATCATCTAATGGCATGGCCACCATTTCTACTTGGTTTTCTGGATCGCTGTAATGCACATTGTTTGGAATAATAAAGTATTCTCTTTCGGCATCTTGTTCGATGATACCAGTGGCCAATAATTTGTCTACAAATGGTTTCGAACTGCCATCCATGATGGGCATTTCTGGTCCATCAATTTGCAATAAGATATTATCAATTTCTAAACCTACCAGAGCG
>CAJBKH010000172.1 GCA_903953615.1 uncultured Bacteroidota bacterium | reverse complement strand
ATGAAAATCAAGGACTTACGTTAAATCGTGGGTCCTTTGTTGTTTTTGCGTGAGGTTTTTGTCATTTCTTACCGAAAACACGAACTTTTAATTGTCCGCCGCCAATATCAATTATGTTGGCGGTTAGCAGTAACTTAAAAAGCTGTAAAAACTCCATAGAAGTTTTTGGGTACTCTTGAAACCAACTTACTTCGTTGGACGCTTTAGTGGTAAATACATTTTCCCAATGTTGTTTTTTGCTTTCCATGATTTTTTATTTAATAATTACTCTTCGCCGTTTCCTTTTGTAAGTTGTGATAATAAATAATAAGCTCCTTTTGTTACCACTTTTGCATTGCCTGGTATTTCTTCTAAAGGCAATATTTCGGTGAATCCCATATCGCTTACACCAATTTTAACGGCTATTTGTGTGTAATGGTTCTTTTTTGTTTCAACATAAATATAATGTTCATCGCCATTGCTTACAACAGCTTCATTTGGTAAGGCATTGGTTTTGTAATTATCAATTTGTATTCTTGCTTCTACATACATTCCTGGTAAAAGGGTTTCAGTTTGCTCGTCAATTTTTGCATGGGCTAAAATAGCTTGCTGGTTATCTTCAAAAGATTTGTTTAATGAAAAAATGGTTGCAGAGTGGGTATGGCTTGCATCGTTTGCATCGGTAAACATTATTTTGTCGCCAATTTTTACTTTGGAAATATCTTTTTCAAAAAGTGTCAAATCCAAATGCAGGAAACGATTATCCACAATGTCAAACAAGATTGTATTGGCATCTGCAAACTTGCCCATCGTTAAATTGATGTGATGGATAAAGCCACTGATAGGTGCTGTTACTGCAATACGATTTGTAAAATTTGTTGTGCTAATATTGGTTGCATTGATGCCCTGCAATTCCAATTTTGTTTGCAATCCTTTTTGTTTTGCTTGTGCCATGCTTAGTTCGTTTTGCACTTGTTGCAAAGTTTTAGTAGCATTAATTCTATCTTCCTGCAATTCTTTTTGGCGTTTAAATTCTGCTTGCAGATAAACCAATTGAGATTTATTTTCTAAATAGTCCTGCTGCAATTGTATTACTTCGTTATTTACAATTGTTGCCAATGTTTGTCCTTGCTTTACAAATGAGCCTTCGGTTACGTCAATTGATTTTACAATGCCACCTGTTAAAATACTTACCTGTGCTTGGTTTTGAGGAGGCAACATTAATTTGCCATTTACTTTAATGGTAGATTTTAAGTTGCGCTGTTCAATGCTGCCTGTTTCTAAATCTATTGCTTTTATCTGGTCGTCTGTTAGTTCCACTTCGGTTACAGTTGGTTCTTCTTTTGTTGCGGTAGTATCTTTTGTTGATGTTTCTGCTTTGGTTTCGGTTGCTTTGTTTTTGCAAGATGTAATTGCAAAAAACAAAGTAATTATGATGATAAATATATTTTTCATTTTTGAAATTATTTTAGCGATTTAATAAATAGTTAAGTTGGATAATGGTTTGGTTGTAGCTATTAATGGCAGCCAAATAATCGGTTTTTATTTTGATTGCATCCTTAATGTTTTGAATGTATTCAATGTAGCCAATATCACCTGACTTATAGCTGAGTTGTGCAGCATTGATAATGCTTTCAGCCATTGGCAAACCTTCAGTTTGATAATATTTCAACTGTTGTAAACTTTGTTGCTGCAACTGATTTTGCTGTAAAAAAAGGGTTGAAATTTCTTGTTGTGTTTTATCCAATTCTTTTTTTGCAATTTCGGATTCAAACTTGGCGGCTTGTGTTCTTGCCTTTACACCATTTTTAAATAAGGGAATATTGACACCTACACCACCATAATAAAAATATTTTGCTTTGTCCAAGGACTGTGCATTTACACCCAAATTAAATGAGGGTTGCCCTTTTGCTTTTTCTGCTTTAATGGCTAGCTCTTTTGCTGTTACTTGTTGTTGTAAAAATTGTAATACTGGATGTTTGTTTACCAAACTTGTGTCGTTTAAATTAATTTCGGGTAATTGGGTAAACTGTAATGGTGCTTTGTATTGTTCACTTGTACACATCCACTTTTGCAGGTCTGTTAAATAAAATGAAACCTTTGTTTTGGCTTGTGCCAATTGCAAAATCAAATCTTTGTGTTGCAGGGTTGCATTTATTTTTTCTAATTTATTGCTTTCGCCTACTTGGTATTTTTTGTTGGCATACTTTTCATAGTCGGCAAAAATACTATCGGTTTGTAATAGCAAACTATACTCCTGCCAACTGAATAACCAATTGTAATAAGCGTTGGAAACATTTTTTATCAATTCATTTTTTGTAACAGTTTCGTAAGATTTTGCAACGGATACATTTTGTTTCAATAAATTTTTCTCTGCCTTGTAAGCATTGGGCAATTTAAAGCCCTGTGCTACGCCTATATTGTAATCAAACACATTGCTATTTATTTGGCCTAAACCGGTATTGATATTAAAAGGTTCTAAAATGGTAGCTGTGCCTGTGAGTGCCTGTTGTTGCTGAGTTTGCAATGTTGCTTGCTGAATAGCTGGGTAATTTTTTGTTGCTAAGTCCAATGCATTTTGTAAAGTCAATGTGTTTGTTTGTGCTTTTGCATTAAAACCAATCATTGAAAATATGAGCAATAACAAAGTATTTGCGGTAGTATTTATTTTCATCTTCTTTTTTCTTTTTTGATAAAACAAACTGTAAAGAACTGGAAGCACAAAAAGCGTCAACAGCGTAGAAGAAAATAAGCCACCAATAACAACCGTTGCCAAAGGTTTTTGAACTTCAGCGCCTGCACTTGTACTAAATGCCATTGGTATAAAACCTAGTGAAGCAACAGCTGCGGTTGCTAAAACTGGTTGTAACCTTGCTGCACTGCCTTTTAAAATGCGGTTGGTTATATCTTCTTCGCCTTCTTCTTTTAAGCGGTTGTAATAACTGATTAATACGATGCCATTTAAAACTGCTACGCCAAACAAGGCAATGAAACCAACCCCTGCTGAAATGCTAAAATTCATTCCTCTCATCCATAAAGCTAATATGCCACCAATGGCTGCTAATGGAATGGCTGAAAAAATTATCAAGGCTTCTTTAGTAGATCGAAAGGTTAAAAACAATAAAAAGAAGATTATTAATAAGGCTACTGGTACAGCAATTATTAAACGATTTTTAGCTTCCTGCAAATTTTTAAACTGTCCGCCGTAAGCTACATAATAACCTTCGGGCAATTTTAGTTTTGCATCTAACACCTCCTGAATTTCTTTTACTACACTTTCTACATCTCTTCCTCTTACGTTTGCTTCTATCACAATTCTGCGTTCTGCATCATCACGGCTTATTTGTGCTGGGCTAGAAATAAAATTAACATCGGCAATTTCATTGAGTGGAATTTGTTTTCCGTTAGGCAAAGGAATTAATAAAGCTCTTAAAGCATCTGCATCGGTATTGGCAGATTTTGCAATGCGTACTACCAAATCAAATTTCTTTTCGCCCTCGTACACAACACCTGCGTAACCCCCTGCATAAGCTGTGTTAAGTGTTGCGTTTACATCGCTGATGTTTAAACCATATTGTGCAATTTTGCTACGATCATATTTTACTACCAACTGCGGCATACCCACAATTTGCTCTACTTTAATATCTGTAAGTCCTTTAATATTGCTTACCAATTTGCTTACTTCATTTCCTTTCGCGAATAGTTTATCCAAATCATCGCCAAATATTTTTATGGCAATATCACTTTTTACACCTGCAATTAATTCATTGAAACGCATTTGTATTGGTTGCTCAAAAGACAAGTTTACACCTGGGATTTCACTCATTTTTTCGTTCATCTTTTCTGCTAATTCTTCTTTGTCTTTTGCTGATGTCCATTCTTTTTTATCTTTTAAAACCATTAGCAAATCGGCACTTTCAATAGGCATAGGGTCGGTAGGTACTTCACTTGTGCCAATCTTACTTACTGCTTCTTTTACTTCGGGAAATGTGAGTGCAATTTTTTCTAACTGTGTTCCTACTTCAATGGTTTGCGGCAAACTGCTACCTTGCCTTATAGTATAGTTGGTTGCAAAATCGCCTTCGTCTAGCTCTGGAATAAATTCACCGCCCAAAGAATTAAAAACGAAAATTGATAATACAAAAATGAAAACTGCACCTGCAATAACTGCAACGCGAAATTTTATAATTCGGTTTAGTGCAGGTTGATATTTGCTAACTAACCATTTTATTGCTCTATCGGTTAATGTATCTTTTGCAGCAATTTTTTTATTTAGAAATAAACTACTCATTAAAGGTACATATGTAATGGATAGAAGCAATGCGCCAACAATTGCAAAACTTACAGTTTGAGCCATTGGCGTAAACATTTTTCCCTCAATACCACTCAATGCAAAAATTGGGATGTAAACTATAAGGATAATTATTTGCCCAAAAACTGCACTACTCATTATTTTACTGCTCCCATCTGTAACTTCTGCATCCATTTGGGTTTGGGAAAGTTTTTGGTTTCGGAACTGAGTTGAAAATTTGTGCAATAAACTTTCAACAACGATAACTGCACCGTCCACAATTAAACCAAAATCTAATGCTCCCATACTCATGAGGTTTGCACTAACGCCAAATAAATTCATCATAGCAACAGCGAATAACATAGCTAAAGGAATAACACTTGCCACAATTAAACCTGCTCTGAAATTGCCTAAGAAAACAACCAATACAAAAATTACAATCAACGCACCTTCTAATAAATTGATGCTTACTGTGCTGATGGTTCGGTCAATTAATTTTGTCCTGTCTACAAATACATCAATGCCTAAACCTTCTGGCAAATATTTTTCAATGGTTTTCATTTTCTCTTTAACCCGTTCAATAACCCTTACTGCATTTTCGCCTTTCTGCATTAGCACAACACCACCAACTGTTTCTCCCTTACCGTTCCTTGTCATTGCTCCATAACGAGGGGCAAAACCAAAATCAACTGTGCCAATATCTTTTATTAAAACTGGAATACCATTGGCATTGGCAACAACAATATTATTGATGTCGTCTAATTTTTCTATCAAACCTTCACCACGGATAAAATAAATATTAGGCCCTTTGTCAATGTAACTACCGCCTGTGTTAGAATTGTTTTTTTGCAGAGCATTGTAAACATCTATTAGCGTCAAATTCATTGCTGCCAATCTTTCGGGCTTAACACTTACTTCGTATTGTTTTAGTTTGCCACCAAAGCTGCTTATGTCCACTATACCTTCTGTACCTAACAATTGTCTTTTAATAATCCAATCCTGTACAGTTCGTAAATCTGTTGAAGAAAATTTATCTTCATAGCCTTTCTTTGGAACAATTACATATTGGTAGATTTCGCCTAAGCCAGTAGTCGGTGGTGCTATTTCGGGTGTGCCATATTCTTTTGGTATTTGTTCTGTTCCAATTTTTATTTTTTCTGCTACTAACTGCCTTGTAATATTACTTGGCATATTGTCTTTAAAAACAATGGTGATAACTGATAAACCGCTACGGCTGGTACTTCTCAATTCTACTAACCCTTGTAAAGATTTAAATTCTGTTTCTAAAGGATAAGTAATAAATTGTTCTACTTCCTGCGTAGCCAAATTGGGGCTATTGGTAATTACCTGTACTTGATTATTGGTAACATCAGGCAAGGCATCAACGCTTAATTGAGTGAACGAATAAATGCCCCAAAGAACAAAGATGCTCAACAGTACCCCTGTAATCAATTTGTTATTAACTGAAAAATGAATGATTTTATTTATCATTAAATGATATATTAAGTTATAGAAATAATTAAGTGCATAGGTGTGATGTATTAGCACATTATGCTTTGGGGCAAAGCCACCAAATTTTATATAATTCCTTAACTTAATTTAGGCGGTTGCCAAACAGAAAACGAAACTTGGGTATTGTACGAAATATCGTACATCGGATATTTTGTATTGGGGAAAATTCTTTTAAAGATTTTGAAAGAGGCAATTGTTGGAAATGAAACTGATACAGCACAACAAGAGCATGTACAAAATGAGGTGCAATGTTCTGTATCTTTACTGTGATTGTTGTGGTTGATGAGTGCTGAAATGTTTGTTCTTGTTTTTTCTGTACACTCTTCCTTGTCGCCACATGGCAAACAAAACAGTCCTAACAAGTAGAAACTAAAGAAGAGTGTAAAAATTTTCATCTTTGCAAAGGTAACAAATTAAGTTTAGCTGCCAAATTATAGGAGAGCTTACTTTTGTTTAGTTGTGTTTTAGTGACTTTCCAATTAATGTCTTGTCGCTTGAAGGTGATCAGAATCTCGTTATTGGTTTTATTACAAATTATTTATGGCATAGCCAATATTTTTTATCATTGAAAGTAAGTCTCCTGCTGTTTCACCAAGTGTTGTTGCACAAATTTTCATTATCCAAAATGAAAGGGTGATTGCTGGTAGTTTATTCATACTTTTAAAAGTAAATCAATTTATACATGATATTTATCTTAATTAAAAACGGCAAAACACAATTTGCGTTTTGCCGTTTAGATTTTTATTCTTTAGTTTCAGTTCCGTCTTGCTTATAAAATAATTCAACTGTTTTCATACTTTTCGAAATCTCTAATTCATAAATTGTCACTTGATTTGAAGTTTCAATTTTAGAAACTGCTTTTGGCGTTTTACCTTTGTGAGTAATAGTATACGCTCTCTTTTGTATGCATATAGTGTGGTCATATTTCTATTAGGGGACAAATTTACTTTTAATTTCATTGCCTCTTCTTCTTGATGGATTTACTCTTCAACCATTGTGCTTGTTTCCTTGCTTCCTCTATGGTAGCTGGAGTCTGTTTCGATAAGATGATGCTGCACAACTTGGCTCTTTCTACAAATGATATATTCAAATTCATAAATTAAAATTAATGTTTTCTGTGTGAGAAAAACACCCCCTGAATTCGGTTAAAATCTGTTGTTTTCGGTTTTCTTAAAACATAACTAACTACAAATCAACGTCTTTATTTTCTAAAAAAATCTTCATAACCCTGAGGTCCCGGGTTCAAATACCGGTCTCGCTACATGAAAATCAAGGACTTACGTTAAATCGTGGGTCCTTTTCTGTTTTTGCGTGAGGTTTGCGTGAGGTTCATGTCATTTCTTACCGAATACACGAACCTTTAATGCTGATATTTTTATTTGTTTTAACATCCTTTACTCTAAATATTTTAATACCTTTGCACTTCATAATCATGCAAAAGAAGATAATTATATTATTTCTATTAGTAATTGGGGTAAATCTCTACTCCAACAATCTATATGCATGTAACAAGCCACACAAATCAACTAAGGCAACGTCTTTTTTAAACACGACCAAGGCTAAAGCTAAGTCTGATTGTTGCAAATCACATAATAAGGATTCGGGTCACGATTGTAATAAAAAATGTACTCATCACAACTGTGCTTGCACTTCTGTTTGTTCAAATAGTTATTTCTGCAAAAAAGAAGTTATTATAGAAACTACATTTTTTTGTACAACTCTAAAGAAGTACAATATGTATAAGCCTTCCTTCTACAATGAGGTACATATTTCAATTTGGCATCCTCCTAAAATAGCATAAGCTATATTTCTCTTTGGTCAAGTTGTATAACTTGAAAATTTACATTTACTAAAAAAACTTAACGAAATGAAATCAATAAAATTATTGATGGCCACTGCCATTATATTATTTGCAACTATTGCAAATGCTCAATCAAATACCAATATCAAAAAGGTTTTAGATGCTTATATTCAACTTAAAGACGCACTCGTGAAAAGTGATGGTACCAATTCTTCTAGTGCTTCAAAAACACTTTTAACTGCTATACAAGAAGTAAATATGAGTGAACTTAATACGGAAACACATACTCAGTGGATGAAAGTGGTTAATGATTTAAAGGAAGACGCTGAACACATCAGTGAAACAAAAGAAATCACACACCAAAGAGACCACTTTATGAGTTTGTCAACGAATTTATACTCAGTAATTAAAGTTTCAAAGTTAGGAACTCCTGTGTTTTATGAGTTTTGTCCAATGGCAAATAAAGGTAAGGGTGCGAATTGGTTGAGTTTAGAAAACAAGATTAAGAATCCATATTATGGTAATCAAATGTTAACCTGCGGTAAAGTAGTTGAGACCATACAATAATAAAATAAAAATGAAATTAAATAAATTATCTATTTACCTTGTTGTAATTGGTTTGTTATTTGCAATATTTAATCTTAATGCTCAAAAGGTGGTTAGGTACGATTTACATGTAAGAGATACTTTGGTGAATTTTACAGGGAAAACCAAAAGAGCAATTGCTGTGAATGGACAAATACCCATGCCAACAATGACTTTTACACAAGGTGATACAGCAGAAATTCATGTATATAATGAGTTGAAGGAATCTACTTCTTTACATTGGCACGGTCTTATTTTGCCTAATAAAGAGGATGGCGTTCCTTATTTAACACAAATGCCAATCGAACCGGGTACCACACATGTATATCGTTTTCCTATTGCACAAAATGGGACACACTGGTATCATAGTCATTCAGGTTTGCAAGAGCAAATTGGGATGTATGGTTCAATGATTTTAAATAAAAGACAGGATGCCCCAACATTTAGAAAAGGCATTGATGACTTACCTACGATACCAGTGGTAATTAGTGAGTGGACGGATTACAATCCAAATAATATCCACCGAATGTTGCATAATGCGACAGACTGGTTTGCAATCAAAAAGGGAACTACTCAAAGTTATGCAGAAGCAATAAAAGAAGGTCACTTTACTACCAAAGTCAAAAATGAATTTAAGCGTATGTTGGCAATGGATGTAAGTGATGTGTATTATGATAAGTTCTTGTTAAATGGAAACCAAGAAAGCCAATTATCTCAATTCAAAGCTGGAGATAAAGTAAGAATAAGAATATCTAACGGTGGAGCATCCACCTATTTTTGGTTAAACTATGGTGGCGGAAAATTTCAAGTAGTGGCTAATGACGGGAATGATGTTGAGCCCGTTGAAGTAGATAGGTTAATCATTGCTGTTTCTGAGACCTATGACATTGTTTTGACTGTTCCTGAAAAGAATAAATCATTCGCGTTTCAAGCTACTTCAGAAGATAGAATTAATAGAGCATTAATGTATGTGGGTGAAGGTGAAAAACAAACAATGGCACCCGTTCCTAGATTGAAATATTTTGAAGGAATGAAGATGATGAACTCTATGATGAAAATGAATGGGGACTTAGATGATATGGGAATGCAAATGAGTTTAAATCAAATGGATATGAATGTAGTGATGTATCCAGAAATCACCGGCCCATCAAGT